>NZ_VFVC01000031.1:0-69664 GCF_006441575.1 Mesorhizobium sp. B2-4-12 | reverse complement strand
GTCGAAATAGAGTACGGGACGGTCGACGTAGACGATTTCCTCCTCCGGCGGCGGCGGCACGTCATAGGCGTAGACGGTGAAATCCTCCGGCGGCTCCAGGGCCGCCTCGAAATGCTCGAGCCGGCGGTGGGCGTCCCAGGCATGCGGGCCATGCGGGTAGCGCCGGAGATAGGACCAGTAGGCTTCCGGCGTGTCCCGCAGCCAGGTTTCGCGCCAAGTAATCGCCTCGCGCCGCGCCGCGATGATGGCGCGCACGCGCTTGGCCATCGGATCGTGTGGATAGGCGCCGACGAAATCCTCATAACCGCGCAGGGTGTCGCGATCGAGCGCCGCCACGTAGGCGTCGTGGGCATCAAAGTCGCGGATTTGCCTGGTCCGGTTGGCCTGGGATTCGGCCTCGGAAACCTTCGGCGCGGGCGCATCCGGGGCACGATCGAAGAAGACGAAGGGCGCGCTGATCTTCGAGGCGTTCCACGGCACTTCGGCCCCTTGCGTTACTTCGTTGACGCGCAGGCGCGTGCGGTCGAACACGTCGCTGAGCGGCAGGCCGCCCTCGCGCATCATCTCGGCCAGCGCCTGGGCATAGGCGCCGTACGGGCCCTTGCCTTCCGGCGCGACGGTTCCCGGCGCGGCGTTGAAGGCGATCAGCATGTTCGGGTCGGGATCGACCAGCGCGAGACCGCCGGCCAGCGGCTGGTTCATCTGCGGGAATGCATTCGGTCGCGCCGCGTCGAGCACAACGATGTTGACCTTCGTTGGCAGTCCAGCCAGCGACTTGGTGACGTCGGAGAGCCGCATCGCCTGGAGCGGGACGTCGGCTGGATTGGCGATCTGGGCATCGACCGGCAAGAAGTAGTTCTCGCCTTCGAACTGCACACCTTGGCCGGCGAGGTAGACGAAGACGACCGCGTCGGGTCCGGCGGCGGAGACCTTGCCAAGGAAGTCGCGCAGCGCGCCGCGCAGCGATTCCTGATCCACATCACGCGCGCCGACCACGTCGAAACCGGCAGCCTGCAAGGTCTGCGCGATCAGTCCGGCGTCGTTGGCGGGTGTCACCAGTGCGCCGGACGGATAGGCGGCATTGCCGATGACGAAAGCGAGGCGTTTTTGCTGTTGCGCGAGCGCGCCCGTCGCCGAGGCGGCGACGACAAGCAAGAGGACGAATGAACTGAGGAATTTCTGGAGCATCCGCATTTCAGGCCACCATGGGTAAGAGCAACCGAAGCTGTCGAGGCCCTTCCCCTCCTCCAGCGAATCTGGACTAAATGGGGGCAAAGAGGCGGCTTTGCGGCGCGATCCCGGCAGGTTGGGATCGAGCGCAGCCCAACCGGCGACTTCAAGGAAAAGTGATCGCGTTCTGTCCGCGCGGCAGCCGAACCGAGGCCCGCCTACCGGCGCTTCCTGGGCTTTTCCAGCAAGGCGACGGCCTCGACATGCGGCGACCATAGGAACTGATCGATCGGCGTCACGCTTGTCGGCGTGTAGCCGCCGTCGATAAGGATGCGCAGGTCGCGAGCCAGCGTCACCGGATTGCAGGAAACCGCGGCAACGAACGGAACATCCGACCGGGCGATCTGCTTCGACTGATCCTCGGCACCGGCCCGGGGCGGGTCGAAGACAAGACCGTCGAAGGCGTTCAACTCCTTGAACGTCAGCGGGCGCCGGAAGAGATCGCGGCGTTCGCCCGTCACCCGCTTGATGCCGGTCGCGAAGCGTGATGCCCGGTCGAGCGCCGAAAGGGCGGCCGCATCGCCTTCCACCGCGTGCACCTCCGACTTCGCGGCCAACCGCAAGGCAAAGCTGCCGCAGCCGGCGAAGAGATCGGCGACCTTCTTGGCACGCTTCAGATGTCCGCCGACGATCTCGGCCATGGTCCGTTCGGCTGCCTCGGTTGCTTGCAGGAAGGCGCCCGGCGGCAGGGCGACAGCGACACCGCCGAACATGACGACAGGCTTCCTTGGTTCGATGATGATCTCGTCATCGACGGACAATCTGGCGAAGCCTTGTGCGATGACAAAATTGGAGGCGATACGGCGCTGGTGTTCGCCGAGCTTGCCGGATTCGTATGCCGCGACATCGAGGCCCGAAGCCGTCACGGTAACCGCCATCCGGAACGATTTCGTAGTGGCGCATATCAATTCCGCCAGCGCCCTCAACTGTCCGAGCGCCGCGACGATCTCGGGCAGCGAGATCGGGCATTCCGATATGGGGATGATTTCCGGCGACAGGTGACGATTGAAGCCGAGCAGCATGCCTGTTTCGGTGCGCCGGGCGGCAAGCACAACGCGGCGGCGCGTGTGCGGCGCGCAGGCGACCAGTTCGCCTATGCCGCACTCGATGCCCTTGCCTTTCAGGGCGTGCACTACCTTCTCGCGTTTCCACTGGCGATAGGCCTCGGCCTCGAAATGCTGGAGGGCGCAGCCGCCGCATTCGGTGAAATGGCGGCAGGCGGGGTCGATGCGCAACGGCGAGGCTTCCAGCACCGCCATCAGCGAGGCGCGGTCTCTTTCACGCGCGGCGGTGACGACCTCGCCGGGCAGCGTGAACGGGATGAAGAGATCGCCGCTTTCGGTCTCGGCGATGCCGTCGCCCTGGGCGCCCAGTTTCCTGATTGTGAAGCGCGCGCTCATCGATCCTTGATCCCACCGAGCAGGAATTCGCGATTGCCGTCGCCACCTTCGATCGGCGATGGATGCAGGCCGAGCGAGTGCCAACCTGGAATGGAGTCGAGCCAATCCTGTAACAGGCCGGCGACACGGGCGGCATCGAAGGGGTCTTTCAACAGGCCGCCCTTGCCGATCGCCTCGCGACCCGCCTCGAATTGCGGCTTGACCAGAAGGATCGCGGCGGCACCGGACTTCGCAATGGCAAGCGCCGGCGGCAGCGCCAGTTTCAGCGAGATGAAACTAACGTCTGAAACAATGAAATCCGGAACACGGCCAGCAAGATCCGCGACCGTCAGGTCGCGGGCGTTCAGCCCCTCGATCACCGTCACGCGCGGATCCCCGGCGATGTCGGGATGCATCTGGCCGTGACCGACATCGATTGCCGTGACATGGGACGCGCCGCGTTCGAGCAGCACCTGGGTGAAACCGCCGGTCGCGGCGCCAATGTCGAGCGCCTCCCGGCTGGCCGGGTCGAGGTCAAAATGGTCGAGCCCGGCGATCAACTTAAGCGCCGCCCGTGAGACATAGCCCTGGGCCGGATCATCGACCGATATGACGCATTGCGGCTGAACGGCCTGGCCAGGCTTGCGGGCAATGGCGCCGTCAACCGTCACCGTGCCCCGCTCGACCGCGTCGCGGGCGCGAGAGCGGCTGGCAAACAGGCCGCGCTGGACGAGCAGGTCGTCGAGCCGCTGGCGTGTGCTGGCTGGCAAAGGCGAATTCATCGGCCTTCTCTGACGAAAGCCGGTCGCGAAGGCAAGGACATTGGGCACGACAACGAAAGAGCGGCGACCGAATCGAGCCTCGCGACTTGCGTGCACCGCGTGAGGTCCGGCAAAATGACGGTCGATGGTGATGCCGAACGGGGGGAGGAAAAATGCTGATCGGAACCTGCCACTGTGGCGCAACCCGCTGGACGCTGGAAGGCGATCCCGGCCCGGTGACAGCCTGCAACTGCACGCTTTGCCGCCGCTATGGCACGCTTTGGGCCTATGACTATGTCGACGAACGCATTCGCGTTGCGGGACCGATGGCCAGCTATACGCGGGCGGGAAAAGACACGCCGTCGCTTGAAATCCTGTTCTGCCCGACCTGCGCCTGTGTGCTTGCGTGGCGCGGCTTGCGCGCCGATGCCTCGGGCCGAACACGCATTGCCGTCAACGTCCGGCTGGCGCCGCCGGAAACTGTCGCCGAGTTGCCGATCGACCATTTCGATGGCCTCGACACTTACGAAGACCTGCCGCGTGACAGCCGTTGTGTTCGCGATATGTGGTTCTAGGCTTTGTCTTCACGCAATTCCGGATGGAAAACCGCTTCACACTTTTCCTGGAATTGCTCTAGAAAATGGTGCGCGAAACCTGGCGCTCGACGGCTGGAGACAAGCCGTCGTCCTGTTTCCCCGAAGCCTGCTCACGAGCATGCCCGGTCGCAACGGCGATTGCAGGCTCCGGCAGCACCACAAGCTGCGGCACCTGCTTGTAGGAGAAGCCGCCGCGGATATCGCCCATCTTGCCGGCGACAATGCCCAGCGCCGCTTTTTCCAGATTACGGTCATAGCGCGTCTCGGCGACGGCCGGCGCGACCACGATGCCCAGAAGGGCCGTGCCACACAGAAGCGTCTTCATTCCAACTATCTCCCTGCCTGACGTCGATCTAGCAGGGCGCCGTTGAAAAACGGCCAAGTGACACGGTAAACAAAACGCCAAACGGCAGCGTTAACAAGGCGTTACGAAATCAAGCCGGCAAACCGATTCAAGTGCTTCAGGTTTTGATTCAGGCGCGCTGGGCGCGCACCGTATGCCCGAGCGCCATGAATACGGTGCGCACGATGCCGGCGGTGTCGAGGCCGGCATCGGCATACATCTTTTCCGGTTTGGCATGGTCGGTGAACGCGTCGGGCAGCACCAGCGGGCGCACCTTCAGGCCGCTTTCCAACAGCCCTTCATGGGCGAGGAACTGCAGCACATGGCTGGCGAAACCGCCGATGGCGCCCTCCTCCACCGTCACCAGAACCTCATGCGAGCGGGCTAGCCGCCGGATCAGATCCTCATCGAGCGGCTTGGCGAAGCGGGCATCAGCAACGGTGGTGGAAAGCCCGGCCGCGCCGAGTTCCTCGGCAGCGGCAAGGCAATCCTGCAAGCGCGTGCCGAACGACAGCAGCGCCACCTTGGTGCCTTCCCTGACGATGCGGCCTTTGCCAAGTTCGAGAACCGAGCCGCGTTCCGGCATGTCGACGCCGACACCGTTGCCGCGCGGATAGCGGAAGGCGATCGGGCCATCATCGTAGCTGGAAGCGGTTCGCACCATGTGGCGCAACTCCGCTTCGTCGGCGGCCGCCATCACGACAAAGCCCGGCAGGCTTGCCAGGAAGGTGATGTCGAAAGCGCCGCAATGGGTGGCGCCATCGGCGCCGACGAAGCCGGCGCGGTCGATCGGGAAACGCACCGGTAGTTTCTGGATCGCGACGTCGTGGACCACCTGATCATAGGCGCGCTGCAGGAAGGTCGAATAGATGGCCGCGAACGGTTTGTAGCCTTCGGTTGCGAGACCGGCCGCGAAGGTCACTGCATGCTGCTCTGCGATGCCGACATCGAACGTCCTGGACGGGAACACTTCGCCGAACAGGTCAAGGCCGGTGCCGGTCGGCATAGCTGCGGTGACGGCGACGACGCGGTCATCCTCGCGCGCTTCCTGGATCAGGCTTTCGGCGAACACTTTGGTGTAGGCCGGCGCGTTGGCAGGCGCCTTGGTCTGCGCGCCGGTGATGACGTCGAACTTGTTGACGCCATGATACTTATCGGCGGCGGCTTCCGCGGGTGCGTAGCCCTTGCCCTTCTGGGTCACGACATGGATCAGCACCGGGCCTTCGCCATTGTCGCGGACGTTCTTCAGCACCGGGATCAGATGCTCGAGATTGTGACCGTCGATCGGGCCGATGTGATAGAAGCCGAGTTCCTCGAACAGCGTGCCGCCGGTGACATAGCCGCGCGCATGCTCGACCGCCCTGGTGATGGCGCGATCGACGCGCTTGCCCAGATAAGAGGTCAGCTTCTTGCCGAAATCGCGCAGGCCGACATAGGCCTTGCCCGAGGCGAGCCGCGCCAGATAGGCACTCATGGCGCCGGTCGGCGGCGCGATCGACATGTCGTTGTCGTTGAGGATGACGATAAGGCGGGCATCGAGCGCGCCGGCATTGTTCATCGCCTCATAGGCCATGCCGGCCGACATGGCGCCGTCGCCGATGACGGCGATGACGTTGTTGCGGCCACCGGCGAGGTCGCGGGCGGCGGCCATGCCGAGGCCGGCCGAGATCGATGTCGAGGAATGGGCCGCGCCGAAGGGATCGTATTCGCTTTCGGCGCGTCGGGTGAAGCCGGACAGGCCGCCTTCCTGGCGCAGGGTGCGGATGCGGTCGCGGCGGCCGGTCAGGATCTTGTGCGGGTAGGCCTGGTGGCCGACATCCCAGATCAGCCGGTCATCCGGCGTGTTGAAGACATAATGCAACGCCACGGTCAGTTCGACCACCCCAAGGCCGGCGCCGAGATGGCCGCCGGTGTGGGATACGGCATCGACGAGTTCGGCGCGAAGCTCGGACGCCAGTTGCGGCAGATCGCTCTCGTCCAGCGCGCGCAAATCCGCCGGGATGCGGACCTTGTCAAGAAGCGGCGTATGCGGCGTTGCGTTCACGGGTGCTCAGGCTTTCTGTTCATCGGCGGGATAGGCTGCCAGCCGGCGAAAGTAAATGCGTGTCGGTGACGCGGATCGGGCTGAGATCTAGCCTTCAGGCAGCGGGATGAATTCCTTGTCATCTCCTGGAACGATATCGAAGCGGCCTGTCTTCCATTCCTGCTTGGCCTGTTCGATGCGCTCCTTGGACGAGGAGACGAAATTCCACCAGATGTAGCGCTTCGAGCCAAGCGAGGCGCCGCCGAAAAGCATGAAATGCGCACCGGTTTGCGACGATACGATGATCTCGTCACCAGGCCGGAACACCAGCAGCCGCTCCGCCGGAAACACATCGCCCGAAATCGAAACCTCGCCTTCCAGCGTATAGATGGCGCGTTCTTCCGCGTCGGGCGGGATTTTCACGCTGGCGCCCCGCGCCAGGCGCAGGTCGGCGTAGAGCGTTTCGGAATCGGCCCTAACAGGGGAGCGCAGTCCCTGGAAATCACCGATGACAACGCGGCCGCTGACGCCTTCGGCATCGATCTCGGGAAGGCGCAAGACAGCCGTGTTCTCGAACACCGGCGCCACTTCCTCCTTGTCGTCTGGCAAGGCAAGCCATGTCTGCAGGCCCGAAATCGACATTGGCGCGCCGCGCAATTCCTCTGGCGTGCGCTCGGAATGCACGATGCCGCGGCCGGCGGTCATCAGGTTCACGTCGCCGGGCTGGATGACCATTTCGGTGCCCAGCGAATCGCGATGCCGGATCTTGCCGTCAAACAGATAGGTGACCGTCGACAGGCCGATATGGGGATGGGGACGGACATCGAGCGCCTGGCCCGCGCGCAGGATCGCCGGCCCCATGCGGTCGAAGAAGATGAATGGGCCGACCAGACGCCTCTTGGCGGTTGGCAAGGCTCGGCGCACCTCGAAGCCGCCAATGTCCTTGACGTTCGGGATGACCATCAGTTCGATCTGATCGCTGGCAAAGGCATCGCCGGCTTCAGGGTCCTTCCCCGGGAAGAAGCTCATGAACTCTCCTTGTCAGCGGTCCAGACCGCCTTGGCCGCATCAGGCAAAACGGAGCGCCGCCTTTGCCCGAAGTTTGGCCGCCACCTCTTCGCGGTTGCGCGGATGCTGGTTTGTTTCGAGAGAATCGAGCAGTTCCCGCGCCGATGCCGCGATGGCCTCCACCGCATGGTCGAACGCATGCTGGTTCTGCTTCGAAGGCCGCGTCGTCCCGCTCAGCTTGCGGACAAACTGAAGTGCCGCGTCGCGAACTTCATCGTTGGTTGCCGGCGGGTCAAAATTGAACAGGGTCTTGATGTTTCTGCACATCGCTTCCGTTTCTCCTCTTGTCCTGGAGCCGTTCCAATCGGGACGAGCTTGATCCTCAATCATGATCGTGTCCAAAAACCGGCGAGGCAAGACCGTCATCGCGACCGTGCCTCAGTCCGCGTCGAGCGGCTCCGTTCCGACCGGCTTTCCATCGCGCGACAGCCTGATCTTCTCGACCTTGTCCTCCGCAGCCTTCAGCAACCGGTCGCAATGCGCCTTCAGGGCCTCACCGCGTTCATAGATCCGGATTGACTGATCGAGCGGCACGTCGCCACGCTCCAGGTCATCGACGATCTTCTCCAGCGCATCGAGTGCCTGTTCGAAGCTCATCGCCTTGACGTCTTCGTTGGTCTCACCAGCCATCATTCATCCTTTCATCAGCCGCGCGACATGGGCCGCGACCGAAAATGCCAATCCCTGCAGATCGTAGCCGCCCTCAAGCAGGCTGACGAGCCGGTTGTCGCCGTGACGCGCGGCGCGTTGCATCAGTTGGCCCGTCGCCCAGTCGAAATCATCCTCGGTCAGATTGATCTCGGCCAGCGGATCGCGGTGGTGCGCGTCGAAGCCGGCCGAAATGATGATCAGATCGGGTGCGAATTTGTCGAGCGCCGGCAGTATCCGCGACAGGAAGGCATCGCGAAACACCTCGCTGCCGGTCTGCGGCGCCAGAGGCGCGTTGACGATGTTGCCGGCCCCGGTTTCGTTCTTCGCACCGGTGCCGGGATAGAGCGGCATCTGATGCGTCGAGCAATAGAGCACCGACGGATCGTCCCAGAAAATATCCTGCGTGCCGTTGCCGTGATGCACGTCCCAGTCGACGACGGCGACGCGCTCGGCGCCATGCTTCTTCTGCGCATAGCGCGCCGCGATCGCCGCCGTATTGAAGAAGCAAAAGCCCATGGCGGTGGTTTTCTCGGCATGGTGGCCGGGCGGCCGCGCGGCGACGAAGGCATTGTCGGCCCGGCCAGTGAAGACGTCGTCGACGGCCGCGTTGGCGGCACCGATCGCGGTGATCACCGCCTGCCAGCTCTTCGGGCTGGCGGTGGTGTCGGCATCGACGCGGGCGATGCCCTCTTCGGGGATGGCGGCGCGCACACGCGCGACGAAATCGGCCGGATGCGCGTAGAGAATAGTGGCTTCATCTCCTTCCGGCGCCTTGACGCGATCAAGCGCGGCAAAGGCTTCGCCGTCGAGCACGCGCTCGATAGCGCGCAAGCGGTCCGGCCGTTCGGGGTGGCCGGGCGGCGTGATGTGTTCAAGGAAGATAGGGTGCGTGTAGAGACGGGTGGCCATCGTCCCTATCTAGTGCCCCGACACGGCAATGGCTATGCGTTGCGGCTTGATCGCTGGGGAAAATCACGTCTGCGTCCATTCGCGTCGCTGCGGGGATTGGCGCGGCCGGGGCTTCGGCGTAAGGTCGCCACCACTGCCTGGTGCCCGCCGGCCTGTTTGTTCTCAGTCGCATTATGCGACGCCAAGTGAAATCCACTTGGCTGCAAATGCTCTGGCGGGAGAATCGGGAACACGGTTGAATTCCGTGGCGTGCCCAACGCTGTAAGGGGGACCGCGCCGGTAAATGCCACTGTCGATGACGGGAAGGCACCGGACGCGGGTTGATCCCGAGCCAGAAGACCGGCCTGGCAGGCATCGTCACCCGCATGGTCAGGCGGGCGGCATTGATTTGAAGTCGCAAGGGGACAAGCGATGCTGGAAGCCATGACCGCTCCTGTGGGCGATGGATTTGACCAGATGGCGCGCGACGCCGTCTACCGAGCCATGTTCACCAGGCGCGATGTTCGCAGCCATTTTACTCCCGAGACCATCGACGACGAGGTGCTGGCTCGGCTGCTGCTTGCAGCCCATCACGCGCCATCGGTCGGGTTCATGCAGCCGTGGAACTTCATCGTCATTCGCGGTGCCGGGCGCCGGGAGAAGGTACGTGACCTGTTCCTGGCCGCGCGTGAACAGGAACTGCCAGCAATCGAGGAAGAGCGACAAGCGCTCTACCGCAAGCTCAAGCTGGAAGGCATCTGCGAAAGCGCGCTCAACATCTGCATCACCTGCGACCGCCAGCGCTCGAAAGGTTCGCCGCTGGGGCGCTGGCACAATCCGGAGATGGATCTCTACAGCACGGTCTGCGCCGTGCAGAATTTCTGGCTGGCGGCACGGGCCGAAGGCATCGGCGTCGGCTGGGTCAGCATCATCGAGCCTGAGGCGCTGAAGCGGCTGTTGGCCATTCCCGAGCACGTGACGCCGGTCGCCTACCTCTGCGTCGGCCGTGTTTCCGAGTTCGCGCCCAAGCCGGACCTCGAGACACATGGCTGGGGCCGGCGATTGCCGCTGCCCGAATTGATCATGAGCGAGACGTTTTGCGGCCAGGGCGAGGCGCCGCTCAAATCAGCGGTGTCGCGCCTCTATACCGTCGCCGGCACGCCCGCCAGCCCGGCCGATCAGCGTGTCGCGCCGGCCGTGTCCCAGCGCGAACCACCGAAGGAGGAGAGCGCCTTGTCCTTGAGGTTCCTGAACTTCGACGATGCCTCGGCCAGCCGAGCGTCCCAGGCTGGATCAGGCAGCTGGCCGGCAATGGTCTTGAAATAGACCTGCATCAGGCAGGCGATGGCGAAGGGCTCGATGAAGGTTGCCTTGAAGGCCCAGGCAAAGACGATGGCGAGCACGAAGGCCCAGCCGGCAAGCTGCCCGGGCATGAGGAAAAGAATGGCGCCGGCCGGGGCCAGCATCAGCAGGAAGATGACAAACGACACGCCCCACATGATGATCGCCAGCCAGACGGCGTTCTTGACCATGATCTTGCCGTTCTGGGCGTAGAGCACCACGCCTTGGCGTGCGGTTTCGAACGGCGAGGACGAGTTGATGCGGATATTGTAGCCGAGGATGATCTCGTCGACATAGGTGAGCGACAGGCGGATTACCGTGTTGATGAAAGACACAAGGCCGCTCAGGCCTGGAATGGGCAGGAAAGCGGCTACGCCGCCAAGCAGGCCGGTAATGGCGCGGATAGCGCCCTTGACCAGCTGGTCGACGACGAAAAGGACGTTAGCCTCGGCGAAACGCTCGGTCACGACCTCCTTTGCGTACACGATCTGGTTCTTACCGTCGGGAACGTCACGGCCGTCGATCAGATGGACCATGACGGCGATATGGCCGGCCTTGACGACGTAGAGAATGTATTCGCGGATCCAGTAGACGGCGATCGAGACGGCGCCAAAGCCGACGACGCCGCCCCATAGGGCAAAGGACAACGGCCCGTCGGGATCGGTGGAGATATGGCCGACGCCATAGCCGACGGAGGCGCCCGTGCCAGTCGCCAGGATATAGGCCAGAGTGATGCCGAAATAGACGATCATGCGAAAAACAATGAAAGGCCAGGTCCGCATCATGATGGACACCGACCTGCCGATATCGAAATCCCACATGCCCCGAATCTCCCCTCAGAGAGGGCTGGGAGGATGCGCTCACCCCGAAGATTGTCAACCGGGGGGCGACGAGAAGAAGCGAGCAGCCGCTCGTTCGCAAACGTTCGGAATTGGCCGAGGCTTCCGCGACGTCGTCATCCACGGGCGGAGCGACGCGAAGCGGAGCGCAGACCCGAGGATCCATGCCGTAATCTTGATCGAAGATCACAGCGGAGCAGAATTCTGGACCGTGGCAACGCGTCGAAGTCGCGGCATGGATCCTATGGTCTGAGCCGCGTCGCTTCGCTCCTTGCTTCGCCATAGGATGACGAGGCAAGCGGACGCTTCAGTCAATCGCCAACGCAGGCGACCTGCCAGCAGGACCTTTCCGCCGCGTCGATCCCTCGGTGGACTACAGAATCTCGGTCTTGGCGATATGGATGCCAAAACCCTCCAAACCAACATAATGGCGCTCGCGCGAGGCGATCAGGTTGATCGAGGAAATGCCGAGATCCTTCAGGATCTGCGCACCGAGGCCGATTTCGCGCCATTCGTTTTCGCGCCGGCGCGCCTCTTCGTGATCCTCGCGGTCACCTGATGCAGGGCGCTTGCGCTCCTGATGGGCGACACCGACCGAGCCTTCGCGCAGATAGACGATGACACCGCGCTTACGCTCGCCCATCGCCTTCATGATGCCGTCGAGCCGATGGCTGGTGCCGAAGACGTCGGTCACCACGTCTTCGGAATGCAGCCTGACCGGAACGTCCTCGCCGTCGCGGATATCGCCGAAGACCACCGCGACATGATGCATCGTGTCCCAGGGCAACGTATAGGTGAAGACCTGCGCCTTGCCGCCGAGCGTGTCGATCTCCGAGCAAGCCACGCGTTCGACCAGCGTTTCCTTGCGTTGCCGGTAGGCGATGAGATCGGCGACCGAAACCTGCTGGAGGCCATGCTCCTCGGCGAAGGCCGCGACCTGTGGGCCGCGCTTGACGGTGCCGTCGTCATTGACCAGTTCCGAAATGACACCGATCGGCGGCAGGCCGGCGAGTTTGCACAGATCGACCGCCGCCTCGGTATGGCCCGAACGCATCAGCACGCCGCCTTCGCGCGCGATCAGCGGGAAGATGTGGCCGGGACGGACGAAGTCGGAGGCGCCGACATTGCCGTTGGCGAGATTGCGCACGGTCAGCGTGCGGTCGTCGGCCGAAATGCCTGTTGTCGTGCCGTGCTTGAAATCGACGCTGACGGTGAAGGCGGTGGTGTGGGCTGAATCGTTGTCGGCCACCATCGGCGCAAGGTTAAGCCGCTTGGCTTCCTCGCGCGGCATCGGCGTGCAGACAATGCCCGACGTGTTGCGCACGATGAAGGCCATTTTCTCGGGCGTGCAGTGGACGGCGGCAACAATCAGGTCGCCCTCGTTCTCGCGCCCGTCATCGTCCATGACGACGACGATCTCGCCGCGTTCAAAGGCACGGATGGCTTCGACGATCTTCTTCTGGTCGTAAGGCATGGAGCGCTCGCTTCGTTCGCAGGGCAGTAGGGAATAGGGCAGTAAGGCAGTAGGGAAAAGGAAAATATGTTGGGCAGGCAGGCTGCCTACTGCCTACTGCTACTGTCTATTCCCTGCCCTGTCTGTCCTCGATGGCGCAGATAATGATCGGCTATGGCGCAGGCAACCATGGCCTCGCCGATCGGCACGGCGCGAATACCGACGCAGGGATCGTGCCGGCCCTTGGTCATCACCTCGACGTCGTTGCCGTCTTTGTCGATAGACTTTCGCGGCGTTAGGATCGACGAGGTCGGCTTGACGGCGAAGCGGGCGACGATCGCCTGGCCGGTAGAGATGCCGCCGAGGATACCACCGGCATTGTTGGACAGGAAGACCGGCTTGCCATCGTTGCCCATGCGCATCTCGTCGGCATTCTGTTCACCGGTGATGCGCGCGGCCTCGAAGCCGTTGCCGATCTCGACGCCCTTGACGGCGTTGATCGACATCAGCCCGGAGGCAATGTCCTGGTCGAGCTTGGCGTAGATCGGCGCGCCGAGCCCTGGGGGGACGTCATCGGCGACGATCTCGATCACCGCGCCGACCGAGGAACCCGATTTGCGGATGCCGTCGAGATACTGCGTGAAAATGGGAATAGAGGCTGGATCGGGGGTGAAGAACGGATTTTCCGGGTCGCCAATAAAATTCCAGTTCCAGTTGGCGCGATCGATCGACTTTTCGCCCATCGACACCAGCGCGCCGCGCACCACCATGCCCGGCACCACCTTACGCGCGAGCGCGCCGGCCGCCACGCGCGCCGCGGTCTCGCGGGCCGAGGAACGGCCGCCGCCGCGATAGTCGCGTATGCCGTATTTGACGTCATAGGTGTAGTCGGCATGGCCCGGCCGGTATTGGCGGGCAATCTCGCCATAGTCCTTCGAGCGCTGGTCGACATTTTCGATCAGCATCGAAACCGGCGTGCCGGTGGTGATCATCGTCTCGCCGTCCTCGTCGAGCACGAAACCGGACAGCACCTTCACTTCGTCGGGCTCACGGCGCTGGGTGACGAAACGCGACTGGCCGGGCCGGCGCTTGTCGAGTTCGGCCTGGATTTCGTGGCGCGTGAAGCGGATACCCGGCGGACAGCCATCCACCACGCAGCCGAGCGCTGCGCCATGGCTTTCGCCCCAGGTGGTGACGCGGAAAAGATGGCCGAACGTATTGTGAGACATGGAAAAGTGCCCTGCCCGGCATCGAAGCCGACTGAAGTCTGCCTTCTATTGGCGTTTTCCACAGGGGTCAAACTGTGATCTGGCGGATTTAGTTTTGACACATTCGGTTGGTTTCTGCTCTGCTCCATTCGCCGTTGAGGATCCGCCGCCACCGTGCCGGCGCAATGACCAAAGAGGACGATGATGCGTACCCTGATTGGCGCTGTTGCCGCCATACTGCTGCTTTCCACCGCCGCTTTCGCCGGGCAGACCGAAGGCCTGATCAAGAAGATCGACAAGGACGCGCTGACCCTGACGCTGGATGACGGCAAATCCTACAAGCTGAACGCCGAGACCGATCTCGACTCGCTGAAGCCGGGCATGGACGTCGTCATTGCCTATGACGTGACCAATGGCGAAAACGTCGTCACCGACATGGAATTGCCGGACACCGAATAGGAGCCTCCGGCTTCGCACGGCCAGATCCATTTCGACAGGCTCGGAATCGAGCTCCCGGATGGACCGGACGAGAGTTAGCACTTGCTAATGCAACTCGTTGGTAGCAGTCTCAGCTCACGGATCCAGCCATCGGCTGGATCCGCGGCGGGAGCAGGACAATGTGCAGCGACTGCGAGGGCGAAGGGATCCGCCGGAGGGATTTCCTCAAGGTCGGCGCGGGGCTCGTCGCGACCGGTTTTGGCGGAGCGGTCTGGCCGGCGCGCGCGGCCGAGGGCACTGCGACGCCTCTGCCTCCCGATGAAGCGTTGGCCGCGTTGAAGTCCGGCAACGAACGCTATGTCAGCCATCCGGAACTCTGTTCGATTGACCTTGCCGCGCAGCGGAATGCTGTCGCTACACACCAGGCGCCTTGGGCCACGGTCATCAGTTGCGCCGACAGTCGCGTTCCGCCGGAGCTGATTTTCGGCGGCCACGGCGTTGGAGAACTGTTCGTCGCCCGGAATGCTGGCAACCTCGTCGACACCGCGACGCTCGGAACGGTCGAATATGGCGCGGAGGTACTCGGTTCGCCGTTGATCGTCGTCCTCGCGCACACAAGCTGCGGTGCGGTCAAGGCGGCTTGCGACGTGGTCACCAAGAACGCCACTTATCCGGGCGCGATCGGTCCGATGATCGAGCCGATCTTGCCGGCGGCAATCGCGGTGCGGAGCGAGGCGGGCGATTTTGTCGACAACACGGCTAAGGAGAGCGCAAGGCGGACCGCGAGGCGCCTTGCCGTTTCAAGCAAGCTCTTGGCCGGTCTCACCGGGACCGGGAAGCTGAAGATCGTCGCGGCGATCTACGATCTTGAAACGGGTGTGGTGACCTACCTCGAATGATACGTTCATCCGGGCGACCGCGCTCAACCTCGGATGAATAACCATCATAGCCAGGACAGCTACAGCCACTCCAGGCATTCACCCTGCAGCCGGAGCACGCGATCGTGCGGTATCTCCAGGTTCGCGGCCTCGTCCTCGGGCATCTCAAGCACGAAGCGAAACAAGGTCCGCATGACGCCGCCATGCGTCACGCAGATCGTGTTGTGGTCGAGCGCGTCGAATCGGGGCTTCACCCGTTCAAGCAGCATCTGGTAGCTCTCGGCACCTTCGCCGGGCGGCTGGAAGTTCCATTTATCCAAAGCGCGAGTCTTCTTCGCACGGGGATAGCGTGTCTCGAGCTCGGCAAAGGTGAACCCCTGCCAATCGCCGAAATTGACTTCAACGAGATCGGGATCGGTTCGATAGGCGAGCGGATCGAGCTTCATCGCGACGCGGATGCGCTCCATCGTTTCGCGCGTCCGCCTCATCGGGCTGGCGATGAAATCGAAATCCTCCGGCTTGTGGACGAGGCCGGCCAACCGATTCCCGTTTCCGGTGGCCTGTTGGCGGCCGAGCTCATTGAGATCGGTGTCGGCCTGACCCTGAAGCCGGGCCTCGGCATTCCACGCGGTCTGGCCGTGGCGCACGATGTAAACCAGCGGGTACATCAGGTCTTCCGGAGGTGAGGCCTGGGCCTAGGCGGAGGATTGGCGGGAAAGCTATTCCTTGACCGTCGAAATATCAGGCGCGTCGACCGCCTTCATGCCGACCACGTGATAGCCGGAATCGACGTGATGCACTTCGCCGGTCACGCCACGCGACAGGTCGGACAGGAAATAGACGCCGGAATCGCCGACCTCTTCCTGCGTGACCGTCTGCTTCAGTGGTGAATTGTATTCGTTCCACTTCAGGATGTAGCGGAAGTCGCCGATGCCGGATGCGGCCAGCGTCTTGATCGGGCCGGCCGAGATTGCGTTGACGCGGATCTTCTTGGCGCCGAGATCGACGGCAAGGTAACGCACGCTGGCCTCGAGCGCGGCCTTGGCAACACCCATGACATTGTAGTGCGGCATCACCTTCTCGGCGCCATAATAGGTGAGCGTCAGCAGTGAACCGCCCTCGGTCATCAGCGCCTCGGCGCGCTTGGCGATGGTGGTGAAGGAAAACACCGAAATGTCCATGGTGCGCAGGAAGTTGTCGCGCGTCGTCTCGACATAGCGGCCGGTCAGTTCGTCCTTGTCGGAAAATGCGATCGCATGGACGAGGAAGTCGAGCTTGCCCCAATGCTTGGCGACATTGGCGAAGACCTCGTCGAGGCTCGCCGGATCGGTGACATCGCAATGGCCGGCGACATAGGCGCCCAGTTCCGCCGCCAACGGTTCGACACGCTTTTTGAACGCCTCGCCCTGATAGGTCAGCGCGATCTCGGCGCCATGGTCGGCGCATGCCTTGGCGATGCCGAAAGCGATCGACCTGTTGTTCGCGACGCCCAGAATCAGGCCGCGCTTGCCGGCCATCAGGCCCTGTCCACCCGCCATGTGCGTGCTCTCCGCAAGAGTATCTGCTTTGTGGAGAGCCCTATCGCACAGGCACAGGGCCCCTTCAAGCGCTCAAACAGGACAGTTCGGGGGACAAAAGTCGCGATCAGCCTTTTTGGCCACGCAGCATCGCTTCGAGAGCGCTGTCACCACCCTCCGGCAGCATGATGCGCACATGGGCGTAGAGATCGCCGTGACCGCCGGCTTTTTCCGGCAGGCCCCTGCCCTTGAGGCGCAGCACCTTGTCCGAACTCGACCAGGCGGGAACGTTGACCGCGAGCCTGCCTGTTGGCGTCTCGACCGGCACCTTGGCGCCCAGCACCGCATCCGCCAGCGACACCGGCAGATCGGCATGCAGGTCGCGGCCCTCGATACGGTAACGCGGATGCCGGCGGATATGGATCTTGACCAGCGCGTCGCCGGGCTGGCCCGGCCCCTGCTCGCCTTGCCCCTTCAACCGAATGGTCTGGCCATCCTCGACGAAGACCGGCAGTTTGACCGCCACCTTGCGGCCATCCGGGAACATCGCCGTCACCTTTTCGGCGTTCGCCGCTTCCTCGATGGTGATGTCGAGCGTGACGTTCAGATCGGCAGCGGTGGCCGGCTGGCGGCGGTCGCCCATGCCGGCGCCGCGCGCGCCCGAAAAGGCGTCGCCGAAAATCTGGCTGAAGATGTCGCTGTTGCCGTCGAACGGATCACCGCCTGGCCGCCCGGAGCGGAACTCGAATCGCGAACCGCCGGGCCCCTGCTGCTGGCGACGGAACCCGGCAAAGGGGTCGCCGCCACCTGCGGCGCCTTCAAAGCCCTGGAAGCGCGGCTTGCCGTCGGCATCGATCTCGCCGCGATCGAAAGCGGCGCGTGTCTTCTCGTCGCCGACGATCTCATAGGCCTGATTGGCCGCGGCAAAACGGTCCTTTGCCTTGGGATCATTCGGATTCTGGTCCGGATGATGTTTCTTGGCGAGTTTCCGGTACGCCGATTTTATGTCCTTGGCCGATGCGTTCTTTGCAACGCCCAGCACCTCATACGGGTCGCGCATGCTTTCTGCCCTGGGGAAGGAGTGAGTCCATACTTGCCCCCTATATGCGCTTGCATAGGAAGAAATTCCAGTAGCGGACTGTCACACCAAAGGCGGAAAATCAGAGCGCCTTGAAGCCCTGCATGCGCCAGCCGCCGGCGCCGGCGAGGCAGAGTTCGCCCTCGAACATGGCAACGCCATCAAAGCTTTCGCGCGAAGCCTTGAAGCGACGGCAGGTCTGGCCCCTGTCCTTCAATTCCGCCAGCTCAATGATGGAGCCGCGCGACCCGGTGCCGGCATTCGCCCATGGCACGGCCTGGCCGCCGAGCTGTACGATGTCGGCGGAAGACACCGCATTGCCGATCGTCGTCTGGTCGGAGTCGCGATCCGAATCGGCCGGCTTGGCCAAAGTCGATGTGCCGCTGGTCAGGATCGAGCGGTCGACCTCGGCTTTCTCCAGGCTGAAGCCACCCGCGCCACAGCCGGCAAGCGGCAGGGCGATTGAGACGATCGCGGCTTTCGCGCTGGCCGAAGCGATAACGCCCCATTGCCTGCTGTCAAAAGCTTGCGCGATACGCGACAATCGGCAACCTCCCCGGCTTAGTGACAATTTGAGAAAAACTATGAGTGACACAGAGTTAACAACCAGTGACTTTACCGATGCGGCCGAGCCGTTTCGCCTCTTTGCCGCATGGCTGGAGGACGCCACGAAAAGCGAAGTCAACGATGCCAACGGCGTAGCGCTGGCAACCGTCGATACCGAGGGCATGCCGGATGTGCGGATGGTGCTGCTCAAGGGGTTCGATGAAAGCGGCTTTGTGTTCTACACGAATTTCGAAAGCGCCAAGGGCCAGGAAATTCTGGGCAGCATGAAGGCGGCGATGTGTTTCCATTGGAAATCGCTGCGCCGCCAGGTGCGCGTGCGCGGTCCGGTGGAGATCGTCACCGATGCCGAGGCCGACGCCTATTACGCGACGCGGCCGCGCGGCAGCCGCATCGGCGCCTGGGCCTCGAAACAGTCGCGGCCGCTGGAAAGCCGCTTCGCCTTGGAGAAAGCCGTCGCCGAATACACGGCCCGTTACGCCATCGGCGAGATCCCCCGCCCGAAGCACTGGTCGGGCTTCCGCATCGTGCCGAAGACCATCGAGTTCTGGCAGGACAAGCCGTTCAGGCTGCATGACCGGATGGTCTTTTCGCGCAACGCCAAGGGTGGTTGGGATAAGACGCGGCTTTATCCCTGAAAAGGGCTCTCAACCCTTCTTTCTGGTCATGAACGCGGTGAGCGCCTCGCGCGCCTCATCGGACTTCAGCCGCTCGCGAAAATGCGCGCTTTCCACGCCGATGCGGGCGACGAGGTCGTCGCGCGAGCCGCGCATCAGGTCACGCGCGATCTTCAGCGCCTGCGGCGGCTTGGCGGCGATCTGGCGAGCGGCAGCCAGGGCCGAGGCCTCCAGGGCGCTCTCCTCGACCACATCGTAGATCAACCCGGCAGCCTTCGCCCGCTCGGCCGAAAAACCCTCGCCGAGGCCGAGCAGGGCGAAAGCGCCTTGCTGCCCCAGGATGCGCGGCGCCAACAGGCTGGACCCAGCCTCGGGCACTAGGCCGAGATCGACGAAGGGCGTCCTGAACAGGGTGCGCGACGTGGCGAAGGTCAGGTCGCAATGCAGGTTGATCGTGGTGCCGATGCCAACCGCGATGCCGTCGACACCGGAAACGATGGGCTTCTCGACCCTGGCCAGCGCCATCAGGAAATCCCAGACTTCCGTGCCGCCGTCGCCGCCTGTGGCGACAATCATGAAATCGGCAAGGTCGTTGCCGGAAGAGAAAGCGCCGGGCACACCGAGAAAGACATGGACGCGGATCGCCGGATCGACGTCGCCTTCGGCAAGAGCCGCCGACATTTTCGCATACATGGCGCGCGTCAGCGCGTTCTTCTTGTCCGGGCGGTTCATGCGGATGATCTGGACGGCGCCCTGGCGCTCAACGAGGATATGGTCTGTCACGATGGTCCCTTCGAGCGTTGGAATGTTTCAGGTCGATATCAGCGACTTGCCGGCAGCGGCCAGGCTTTCGGCACCATTGATGACGCGCTCCTTCAAGGCGCGCGTTTCGCCAAGCAGGTTTTCGGCAAAGAAGCGGCAAAGGGCGATGCGGCCACGGTCGGCAAGCCCGCCTTGCGCCAGATAGGCGCCGCCGGCGGCGAATGAGATCAGCCTGAGATAGGGCGTGGCGCCGGCAAGCGCCGCGTCAGTTGAGCCGTTGGCCAACAGTTCCTGCAGGAAGCGCGTCGCCTCGTCGAGATCGGCAAGCGCCCGGTCGAGATTGTCCGCGGTGCGGCCAAAGCCCTCGATGTTGGAGGTGCGGACCGCATCGGCGACTGCTTTCAGCTCGCCGATGTAGAAATGCACATGTTCGCCCCCGCCGAGCGGCAGTTTTCGCGACACGAGGTCGATTGCCTGGATGCCGTTGGTGCCTTCGTAGATCGGCGCGATGCGCGCATCGCGATAGAGCGCTGCCGCGCCCGTCTCCTCGATGAAGCCCATGCCGCCATGCACCTGGACACCAAGCGAGGCGACCTCGACGCCGACATCGGTCGAAAAGGCTTTCGCAAGGGGCGTCAGTAGATTGGCGCGGTCGCGCCAGTTGGCGGCAGCCTCGCCCTCGGCGACGCGGGCGCGGTCGATGGCGTGCGCGCAGGAATAGCTGATGGCGCGCGCGACCTGGGTCAGCGCCCGCATCGTCAAGAGGTTGCGCTGCACGTCGGGGTGATGGACGATCGGCGCCATGCCGGACCCGGCATAATCTGATGCCTTGCCCTGGCGGCGCTCATTGGCATAGGCGATCGCCTTCTGGGTGGCGGCTTCCGCGACGGCTACCCCCTGCATGCCGACGGCCAGACGCGCATTGTTCATCATGGTGAACATGCAGGCCAGGCCCTTATCCTCTTCGCCGATCAGCCAGCCGATGGCGCCAGGTTTGGCGCCCTGGAAACCATCGCCATAGATCATGGTGCAGGTCGGCGAAGCATGGATGCCGAGCTTGTGCTCGAGGCCGGAACAGAAGACGTCGTTGCGGGCACCGAGCGAGCCATCCTCTTCGATCAGGAATTTCGGCACCAGGAACAGCGAGATGCCGCGCGTGCCGGCGGGAGCATCCGGCAACCGCGCCAGCACCAGATGGATGATGTTGTCGGTGAAGTCGTGCTCGCCATAGGTGATGAAGATCTTCTGGCCGAAGACGCGGTAGGTGCCGTCGCCGGCGGGCTCGGCGCGAGCGCGGAGCGCGTTGAGGTCCGAGCCGGCCTGCGGCTCGGTCAGGTTCATCGTGCCCATCCATTCGCCGGAGACGAGCTTTGCGAGATATTTCGCCTTGAGCTCTTCGGAGGCATGCTTGTCCAGCGCTTCGACGGCGCCCATGGTCAGCGTCGGGCCGATGCCAAAGGCCATGGCGGCGGAATTCCACATTTCGAGCGCGGCGACACCGAGCATGGTCGGCAGCGCCTGTCCGCCATATTCCTCAGGTCCGGACAGCGCGTTCCAACCGCCGTCGATCCAACGGCGATAGAGTTCCTTCCAGCCCGGCGGCATCGTGACGGCAGCGTCCTTCAGCACGGCACCTTGTTCGTCGCCGATCTTGTAGAGGGGTGCCACCTCCTCGGTGGCGAAACGGCCGGCCTCGCCAAGAACGGCATCGACCAGATCCTCGCCGAGATCGCCGAACGTGCCGGCATCGAGCGCTGGCTTCATGCCGGCCACGTGCTTCAGCGTGAACGCGATGTCCTCGACCGGTGCCCGATACATGCCGCTCGATCCTCCTGATGCATCGGCCTCGCCGACCCTAGAGCCAGTGCCGCCGCAAAACCATCCGCCTTTGGGCGGTCTCCCATCTTCTTTTTACGTAAACTTTGTCACGCGGATTTTGCAATCGCGCTGGCCTAAATTCCGTCGAAGCCGGACCAAGTCGACCGGCGACAGATCAGAACGAGCCGATCGGAACATCTCATGCTCGCCAGACCAGACGCTTACCGCTGCATCGAATGCGGCCTGCCCTATCGCGCACCGGGTTCTGGTACCATGAGAGCAGACTGGAACATGGTGCGGCCTACTGGTCGGATCGCGGCATATTGTGCTCGCCGCAACGCTCGTTGGCCCACCACCACAAGCGCGCCGCCGAACGCACGCTGCAGCAGGAGCCCGCGCCCGACCCGATTGAATTTCCCCGGGTCCGGCGCTAGCCAGATAATCGTCCGCCAAGCATCTTGCGTTGCCGGCCACGGAAATGACCATCCTGTCGTCTATGTTCAGAAGGCGATCTTTACGCCCAGCTTGCCACTGACGGTTGAACTGTCTTGGGACCACTTGCCCCGAATCTCACTGCTGACGGTGGTCGATTGGGACATTTTCAGATTGAAGCCTGCCGACACCGCCGCCGAGAAGTCCGCATCTTCGAAATTACTCTCGATACCGGATACGCTCGCGGTGTTTGAATAGCCGAAGCGCTGCTGCAGATCGGCTCGCGCGTAAGGGCTGATCACCATACCGTTCCCGAGTTGATAATCGGCATAAACTCCAGGTTCGAACTTGATTGCGCCAAAGGACAGGCGGCTTTTTCCGTACGAAACGCCAGAGCTGTCCGTGTATTCGTCGCCGGTGAAACTAACACCAAGCAATCCACCACGCAGATCGAAGCGCACCCGATCGGTCAAGTTGAAGATGTGGCCGATCGACCCCGTTACGGCGTAGCCTTGTGTGTCATACGTGCCGGAGCCGAGGCCTGTGCTTTCGACATCGGTGTTGCCGAGGAACGCCGATGCAGCCACAAGCATATAGCTGGTGCCGCGACGATAGAGCCCATAACCGCCGAACATACCGCTTCTGTTGGTGGCTTCGCCGTTAGGAGGAAAGAAACCGAGCGCATTGGCGTCTACCTTGGCCGATGCATAACCGCCAAACAGACCCAAGTTTAGTCCGTGCTCGTTGTTGAAACCGAAATGCTTTGCAGCGTTGAAGTCCACGCTGACCGCAGCGGAAAATTCGTCAACGTCGAAGTCTGGTCCGGTGGTCACGATCGGTCCCCGTGAAATCGTGAAGCCGTCGTGCTCCGTGTGCGCCAACTGGCCGGAAGCGAAGACGCCGAACGGCGTCGACAGAGCTTGCGGGGGCCCGTTCGCAAGGCCGACATCTGACTCGATTGCGTCATCGACAACACCCAGAAGCGCATCCAGGGACGTGTCGACAACCGCGCCGTTGGCTATGCCGTTGAGATAGCACTGCCCTGACAGAACAGTTCCCTCACCAACGAAAATGCAGGCGGCTGCCTTCGAAGGCAGGAGGACGAACATAGCACCGATCGAGAGCGCAATCGCGTTGACCGGGTCAAAATACCATTTCTTTGCTGTCATTGTCATTTCCCCTCTTTATTACAAGTAAGACAATAATAATCAGGGATGCAATTCGCCGACGATATTCAAAATACCCGTCAGGCTTCAGCGTGCGCGCTCAGCATACTGCGATCGCACTATGACGATTATGACAGGTTATGCCCTGGGAAGATATGGTTTCGCATCGAATCGGCTTCCGCATGCCGGCGCGGCTGGGGTCCTTGCCAAGCGAGCCTTTTGAAGCACGTGTAAGACGATGGTTCGCGCCGCCCCGCTCGGCCGATCAAACGCGGTCGCGAGACCCTCGCCCTTTCTTTGAGGCGGTTTGTGGTGTAAAATTCAGTGGTCTTCGGAGATATGGGTTTCCGCCGTCCGAGGGGACGGCGCATCAGCCGGACGGACACTTCGACGGCGCGAACGTTGTCGCAGCTGAAACGAGCCCGTGACATGACCTACAGTTTCTTCCGGCACTTTGCTGCAGTTCTGCTGGTCGTGTTTTTCGGCTCGATGGGTGCCCAAGCCGCGGTCGAGGAAGTGCTTGCGTCAAAGCCAAGCAAGCGGCTTGCCATCGTCATTGGCAATTCGCATTACCGAAGCACCCGCCTTCAACATTTGACCAATGCGGTAAACGACGCCACACAACTCTCCGAAAGTCTGAAAAGGCTGAATTTCGACGTGCTGACGGGGCTCGATCTTTCGTCGGACGGGTTTGCCAAGCTCTTTGACAGGGCCGACAGCAAACTCGCAACCGCCAGCGCTGTGGTGATCTTCTACGCCGGTCACGGCGTTCAGTTGCAGGGAGAGAACTATCTCCTGCCTGTCGATACACCCGATCCCGAAACCCTGGAAAAACTGACCGCGGGCGCGATCAGGCTAAACGACGTGATCGCAAAATTTTCCAACCGGGAGAGGCAGACATTTATTTTTCTTGACGCTTGCCGGAACAACCCGGTCGGCAAAGGCGCCAGCATCATGGATGGCCTTGCCCAGGTCGAAGTGGGCGAAAACACGTTTGTTGCCTTCGCGACCCAGCCAGGCAACATCACGGCCGATGGCTCGGGGGACAACAGCCCCTTTACCACAGCCCTGTTGAGGAACGTGGAGATTCCCGGGCTCAGCATCTCGGATATGATGATCCGCGTTCGCAACGAGACCGAGGCACTCACCGCAGGTCGTCAGGTTCCATGGGACCAGTCGAACCTTCGTGAGCAGTTCTATTTCACCGAGCAACAAGAGCTCGACCCGGCTCAGTTGAGCGCCAGCCTGTCTCGCATTCTCTCGGATCCGGCCGCCAAGAAAAAACTGCAGGTCGAGCTTGCTTCCAACGACCTACAGACCGCCGTGCTTATCGTGGGACAAACATTGCGATCGGCCGAAATTTCAGTCCCGCCCGGCGCTTCGCCGGAACCGGCAGGTACGCAGCTTGCCAGCCTTGAAGGAGCCCGGCAAAGCGTGGTTTCCGGTCTTGAAACGTTGATCGTCGGCACATCGGCAGGTGAGCCGGGCCCTGCGAAAGCGACCGACCTCGCACGCAACATCCAGACGGAATTGCGCCGCTTGGGCTGCTATCGCATGACAGTCGATGGGGACTGGGGCAAGCAGTCGGTCCAAGCTCTCAACAATTACTACAGGAACACCAAGCGGGCCGCGTCGGCGACCGAGCCAACGGTTGAACTTCTGGGCGATCTCTTCTTGCACTCCGGCCGTGTCTGCAAAGATCCGGTCATCGTGAAGGTCAAGCCGGCGAAGGTCGCGTCGGACGCCGCTCCGCTGCGCAAAAAGGGAGCGGCGAGCCGAAAGACCTCCACGCCCTCGCGTTCGCCATCGTCGCGTCCCGCCGCCCCCCCTCCCGACATCAGTGGCGGAATTGGTATTGGCGGTGTGTTCTAATCTGGCACGGGGTGTTCCCAGCATCGAGAAGCATTCCTTAACCATGACGGTTCAGGATTTGCCTTTGATCAACGGGGATTCCCTGTTTTGAAATTGCCAAGGCGTTTCCATCGCCATTCAAAGAGCGCTGTGCCAACGCTCGTCAAACCCTTTTTCCCTGGGCATGCCGCTTCTCTAAAACCTCTGTATATTTTCTGGCGACACGCACTGATGCCTCTGACTTTCGCGGCGACCGTGGCGCTGTCGATGGCGGCCAAGGCCTCGGACTTCTCCGAGCCGTGGAAGAACGCCGACCGCGCGCTGGTCGTCGACGCCTACGAATACAATTCCATCGACTGGGCACAACTTGCCACCGACAAGCGCATCGTCGCCTTCATCAACAAGGCTTCCGACGGCATGCCGCCGCCCTATTTCTGCTCCGGCGGCGATACCGAGGTGAAGCTGTGCAAAGCGTTGTGGAAACGCCACGCGGTGACACGCGAACTGTTCCAGACGCGCAGGGTCGTCGCCAAGGCGCTCGGACTGAAATGGGGTGCCTATCACCTCGCCCGCCCCGGCAATCCGGTCGAGCAGGCCAACAATTTCCTCGATTTCGCCGATCCTGCGCCCGACGATCTCATGGCTCTCGACCTCGAAGGCAACGATCCCTCGCAATGGATGTCGCTCGACGATGCCGAGGAATTCGTGCGCCAGGTGCATCGGCGCGTTGGACGATTCCCGGTGCTCTACACCAACGGCAAGACCGCCCAGTTCATCGCCGACAACCGCTACAAATACCGGCTCCTGTCGCGGCTGCCGCTCTGGTACGCGCGCTACAAGCCTGACATCGACGTGCATTTTCCGATGGGCAACTGGCGGGGCTACGCGCTCTGGCAGTTCTCGGCGCAGGCCAATTGCGGCCGCTTCCGTTGCCCCTACAGAGTTGCCGGCACGCCCGACGACATCGACGTCAACGTCGTGCCGACGGATGCCGTCACATTGCGCCAGCAGTGGCCCTTCGGCGGGCTGATCGACGTGCCGTCCGACTATCTTGCCAGCGTACCGGTGCCGCTCTCGAGGGAAGCGGCGTTGGCCGGCAAGGCCACCATCATTTATGCCGATGTGGCGACGCCGCCGACATTGGAGGAAATGGTCGCGGTGCTCGGCTCGCGCTGGTCAAAATTCCGCGACGGGTTCCGCATGCCTGTCGTGAAGACGGTGCCGCGACGGCCAGGCTTCGGCATCGTCGAATATGTCGCCTGGAAGCGGATCGGACAGCGCTCACCCGCGCAATTAGACGCCGCGTTTGCCGCCGCCGACCCGGTCAGCACCGCTTCGACCGAGCTCACTCACGGCCAGCAGTAAGCTGTCATCTGGACGTCAACCCGCCCGCTCGCGCGCCACCGCCTGCCAGCCGATGTCGCGGCGGCAGAATCCGTCCGGCCAGTCGATCCGGTCGAGCGCGGCATAGGCTCGCGTCTGCGCCTCACCGACCGTGGCGCCGGTCGCCGTGACATTGAGGACGCGGCCGCCATTGGCAACCAGCGCACCGCCGTTGATGGCCGTACCGGCATGGAATATCTGGACACCTTCGCCCGCGGCGTCCTCGACACCGCGGATGACGGAGCCTTTTTCCGGCGTGCCGGGATAGCCTCTCGCCGCCATCACCACGGTGAGCGCCGCCTCGTCGCGCCAGCGCACCGACATATGCGCAAGCTGGCCGTCGGTCGCGGCGTTGAGCAGCACCAGCAGATCGTCCTTCAGCCGCATCATCAGCACCTGGCATTCCGGATCGCCGAAGCGGGTGTTGTATTCGATCAGCTTCGGCCCGTTATCCGTGATCATCAGGCCGGCGAAGAGAATGCCGGTGAAGGGCGCGCCGAGTTCCGCCATGCCGCGCATGGTCGGTTCGATGATTTCGCGCATGGTGCGCTCCACCATCTCCGGCGTCATCACTTGGGCCGGCGAATAGGCGCCCATGCCGCCGGTGTTGGGGCCGACGTCGCCATCGCCGACGCGCTTGTGATCCTGCGCGGTGCCGAAGGGCAACGCGGTGGTGCCGTCGCAAAGGCAGAAGAAGCTCGCTTCCTCGCCGGTCATGAATTCCTCGATCACCACCTCGGCACCGGCTGCGCCGAAGGAACCCTCGAAACAGGCATCGAGGGCCGCCCGCGCCTCGTCCGGCGTCATGGCGACAGTGACACCCTTGCCGGCGGCCAGCCCGTCGGCCTTGATGACGATCGGCGCGCCAGTCTTTTCGACATAGGCCTTGGCGAAGGCGAGATCGCTGAAACGGCCATAGGAGGCGGTCGGGATGTTATATCGAGCGCAGAGATCCTTGGTAAAACCCTTCGAGCCTTCCAGCCGTGCGGCGGCCTTCGAAGGCCCGAAGACGCGGATATTTTCGGCGCGCAGATCGTCCGCGATGCCGGCGACAAGCGGCCCCTCCGGCCCGACCACGACAAGGTCGATGTTCTTGTCCTTGCAGAAAGCGGCAATGGCGGCGTGGTCCGCAATGTCCAGCTTCACCAGTTCGGCCTCACCGCCGATGCCCGGATTGCCGGGGGCCGCATAGAGCTTGGCCAGCAGAGGCGACGCGGCAATCTTCCAGGCGAGCGCATGTTCGCGGCCGCCGGAGCCGAGAAGAAGAACGTTCATGGCCACCTCTTGATACCGACTGTTCCAAGAGAACCCGCTATTGCTCTCTGGACGACGGGTCAAGGCATCCGGGCGCTTTGCCGGGAATTGCGCACGGGAACGTTACCCCGCCGACAACCGGCGGCGGGCAACGCCGCCGATCTTCTGGCGCTCGCTTCAGCCGGGAAAGACGACCGGAAACCAGTCCTCGCGCAGTTTTTGGCCTGGCTGCATGCCGTGGCCATAATAGGGCGGCGACATGCGGCTCGGCCGCTCGACATAATGGGCATCGTCGCCGACCCAGCGCAGCGACAGCGCCCGGCGCCGTGCCGCGGTCAGGTTGCCGCTTGACGGTTTCCGCGGCTGCTGCCACTCCATGGACATGGAACCTATCCAGTCGAAAGCGGCCCAGGGCCGTGTCGCCGATGCACCGAACGGCCATTGGGTCTACCGGGTGCTGCCGCGCCAAGTTTGGCCCTATGCGCAGCTTGCGCGATGGGACAGGCCGATCGGCTGGCAGCTGCTCTTATGGCCGTGCTGGTGGTCGGCGGCGCTGGCGGCCAGCGCCTATCCGCGGCCTGGCGACCCGCTGCTCTCGCTGCTGCCCGCGCCATTGTATCTCGTGCTGTTCCTGGTCGGCGCCATCGCGATGCGCGGCGCCGGCTGCACCTATAACGATATCGTCGACGAGGGTATCGACAACCAGGTCGAACGCACCCGTTCGCGCCCGTTGCCATCGGGCCAGACCACCCGCCGGCGGGCCTGGCTGTTTCTCGTGCTGCAGGCCCTGGTCGGCCTTGCCGTGCTCGTCCAGTTCAACAGCTTCGCCATCCTGCTCGGCGTCTGTTCGTTGGCCATCGTCGCCGTCTATCCATTCATGAAGCGGATAACCAACTGGCCGCAATTGTTTCTCGGCCTTGCCTTTTCCTGGGGCGCGCTGATGGGATGGGCGGTCGAGTTCGGCGATCTCGATGGACCCGCCATCATGCTCTATATCGGCTCGATCCTGTGGGTGATCGGCTACGACACGATCTATGCCCACCAGGACAAGGAAGACGACGCCATTGTCGGCGTGCGCTCGACGGCGCGGTTGTTCGGCGACAACACCAAAGCGTGGCTGGCGGGGCTCTACGGCGGCACGCTGATCTGCTTCGCCGTCGCCTTCGCGTCGGCGCAGGCACCGGTGGTGGCGCTGGCCGGGCTGATCGCCGCCGGCGCCCATATGGCCCGGCAGATCGCGGTCCTGGACATCAACGATCCGGACCAGTGCCTGCGGCTGTTCCGGTCTAACAACCAGGTCGGCTGGCTGATCTTCCTCGGCCTGATCGGCGGCGCGCTATGGGTGGCGCTCAAGCCGCTGGTCTAGCGGCTTCTGCCTTCTCCCCGTCACTATACGGGGAGAAGGTGGCGGCAGCCGGATGAGGGGCAGCGCCAACCTTGGAGCAAAATGAATTTAGCAGCGATATAGGGCGTCCGTCAGATCAGGTTTTGAGGTGGACAACGCCAAGTCAGCGCCGCCCCTCATCGCCCTGCCGGGCACTTCTCCCCGTATAGTGACGGGGAGAAGGAGGCTGTCATTGATGGTTTCGCCAACTGTGCAAGGCGAAGTTACTCCCGAGAAATGATCTCCTGGCCGTCGATGACCAGCCTGAGGCCAAGGTCGCCAGCCCTGCGGCGGGCGAGGAAGCGCGGGCGGCGCGTGTTGGAAACGCGACCCTTGCGGCGATCCTGCGGCGGCAGCGTCTTGATGGCGGCGCCGAGCGATTCTTCCAGGGTGCGGGCCACGCCGTCCGATTCGATCAGGAGCATCGGCAGGCGGTAGGCATCGGCCCAGGCGCGCCAGTCGGCCGCGACATCGTCGAGGTCGTCGGCCACCAGCAGCGGCACCGACAACATCGGATCGTTGTGCAGGAGTTCCAGGGTCACCGTGACATTGCCATCCGGATCCTCCATCGCGCGGGCGGCCACGCCGCGGAACGCGTTGGCAGGCAGAGCGATGATCGCCGGCACGCCGCTCATCTCGAGCATGCGGCGGATCACGGCGCCACGATGGTCGATGGTGAACGTCACGTCGCCATAGTCATCGCGCGTCGCGTAGCTGACCACCTGCGGCAGTCGGAATGGGTCGAGGCGCATGTTGCGTCCCGCCCAGACTGGCTTCAGTCCAGTGTTCATAGAGTGCCTTCCTGTCTGTCTCCTGAGAGCCGGTGTCCGGTTCTCTCCGGGCCAGTTTTCCCGGCCTCGTTATGGGGAAACAGTAGCGTGGGCTCCTTACCGCCGCGCTTAAGAAAGTCGGTTAAATTTTGCTGATCTCAGGGATGGTTATCGGAATGCCACCGACCACAAGATGTTGAAAGGATCAGATAACCTTACCGGGATTCATGATGCCGACCGGATCGAAGGCCGCCTTTACCCGGCGCATCAGATCGATCGCCACCGGCGGTGCGGTGGCGATCAGTTCGTCGCGCTTCAACTGGCCGATGCCGTGTTCGGCCGAGATCGAACCGTGCAGGCTGCGCACGACGTCATGCACTGCCTTGTTCATGGGATGGTAGAGGGCGAGAAACGCCTCGTCGTCGCCGTCGACGGGCCGCGAGATGTTATAGTGGAGATTGCCGTCGCCCATATGGCCGAAGCAGACGACGCGGGCACCGGCACTCACCAACGCCACCGCGCCGGCGGCCTCCTCGATGAAGCGCGGGATGGATGCGATCGGCACGGAGATGTCGTGCTTGATCGAGGCGCCTTCCGGCTTCTGCGCTTCAGGCAGCAGCTCGCGGAAATTCCAGAAGGCGTCGCCTTGCCCAAGGCTCGCCGCGATGACGGCATCACCGACGAAGTTCTGATCGAGGCCCGCCGAGAGCACATCCTCGATCAGCGCCCGCGCATCTTCCGACGAACGGCCCGATGAAATCTGCATCAGCACATACCAGGGCCAATCCTCCATCAGCGGCCGCGTCACATCCTGTGCATGCGCCAGCGTGAAGTCGTATGGCCGCTTGCCGATCAGTTCGAAAGCGGTGAGCGCGGCCCCGGCGCGGTCCATGGCCAGGCTGAACAGGGAAAGCGCTGCTTGCGGCGACGACAGGCCGACGAACGCGACCTCGCGTCCCTTCGGCTTGGGAAACAGTTTAAGCACGGCGGCGGTGATGACACCGAGCGTGCCTTCGGCGCCGACGAACAGGTTCTTCAGGTCGTAGCCGGTGTTGTCCTTCTTGAGCTTGCGCAAATCGTCGAACACCTCGCCGGTCGGCAGCACCACCTCGACGCCGAGGCAGAGTTCGCGCGCATTGCCATAGGCAAGCACGCCGGTACCGCCGGCATTGGAAGAGAGGTTGCCGCCGATCTGGCAGGAGCCCTGCGCGGCTAGCGACAGCGGAAACAGCCTGTCGGCGGCATCCGCCGCCTCCTGCAATGTCTGCAGGATGACACCGGCCTCGACCGTCACGGTGTTGGACAGGACATCGATCTCGCGGATGCGGTTCAACCGCGATAGCGACAGGATGACCTCGCGGCCGGAACTGTCCGGCACCTGGGCGCCGACCAGCCCGGTGTTGCCGCTTTGCGGCACGATGGGCGTTCCTGTCTCGGTCGCCAGCCGCATGATCCGGCTGACCTCGTCGACGCTGCCCGGCCGCAGCACAAGCGCCGTCGCGCCATGCCAGAGCCCGCGCCGCTCGATGAGATAAGGCGCGATGTCCTGCTGGTCGCGCAGCGCATATTTGGCATCGACGATCGCCGCGAAGCGATCGATGAGAGCGGGATCAAGTGTCTTTGCGGTTTCGGTCATGTGGGAAAATTATGGTGTGGGCTCTGTGTTGTCACGAGGGGCGGCGGCACGAGACAGCCGGTCGTTGATGGCTTCACCGAGCCCATCGAAGGGCACCTTCTCGACCGCGATGATGCGTGCGCCGCTGCGGTCGAGGTCCTGCATGTAGGCGAAAAGATTGCTCGCTGCTTCGCGCAGGTCAGCCGTTTCGGAGAGGTTTCGGAATGCGGCGGCATGGTGCCAGCCTTCTGCCCGTTGGCGACCGAAGGCAAGCAACGCTTCGTCCTTGCCAACTTTGCCGGCATTGAGCCTAACAGCCGCACCCGGCGCATAGTGCGAGGCAAGCATGCCCGGTGCCTCGACGCCGGCGGCGCCGCCACGCAACAGCTCCATGCCGATCTCCGTCTCGATCTCCCCGGCGGCAATGCCGCCGGGACGAAGTAGTCGCAATCTCCCGTCTTCGGGCTTGAGGATGGTCGATTCCAACCCGACTGGCGTCGCGCCGCCATCGACGACCAGCTTGATGCGCGCGCCGAGGTCCGCCGCCACTGCTTGCGCAGTCGTGGCGCTGATCTTGCCGGATGAATTGGCGCTGGGTGCGGCGAGCGGCCGGCCGAGTTTTGCGATGAGATCGCCGCCAAAGCCCCTCGGCATGCGCAAGGCGATCGTATCGAGCCCGGCCGTGACCAGCGGATGAATGCCATTGCCAGGCCGCTGCGGCAGCACCAGGGTCAGCGGGCCCGGCCAGAAGGCAAGCGCCAATTTCCTGGACAGCGGATCGAATACGGCGATGCGCTCGGCCATCGCCATGTCGGCGACATGGGCGATCAGCGGATTGAAACGCGGCCGCCCCTTGGCCTCGAAGATGCGCGCCACGCCGATGCCATTGGTGGCGTCGCCGGCGAGCCCGTAGACGGTTTCGGTCGGGATGGCGACGACATCGCCGCCCTGAAGCAAAGCCAGCGCCCGCTCCAACGCTTCGCCGGCGGCAAGTATTTCAGCCACTCTCGTCACCTCACAGTTGAGGGGTGCGTAGTACGATGGCGGGTGTTGGGCAAGCCGGCTGTCAGGCAAGAATGGGTCTTGGCGAATTATCAATCCCTAAAATTCTATGTTTCCACGAAAGCCGGCATCAATTCCGGCGCGCTATCATCGCGGCTACTGGGGCAAAGGGAGCGATCCATCGTGTCTATGCGTATCCTGCTGGGGATCACCCTGGCGGCGTTGAGCTGCGAGGCTCAGGCCTCCTCACTGGTTTTTCCCGGCGCGCCGACTTCGACGCCGTCCATCCTTACCCTGAAGGCGACCGACACCAAGGCGAGCGATGTGGTGTCCGTCGTTGCGCTCGGCGAGCCCGACGTCACCTATGAGAAGGTAGCCGCGATTCCCAACGAGCCCGAAGCGCCGCACGGTTTCAAGCAAAGTCCGATGATCATTCGTGGCGGGGTCGCCGGCAGTGCGTTCTCGACGCCCGCACAGGGCAAAGCACCGGCTGCGGCCACTCCTGCGCCCACGCCTGCCAAGGCAACCGCCTCGGCCGCTCCGGCATCGGGCACGCAGAAGAAGCCAATCGCACCGGCGGCCGCACCGACGCCACCCGCCTCGAGGGTCGGCAAGGTCAAGTAGCCGCCACCGGCCAGCGGACGTGCCAAGACGTTGACAGTTTGATGACGCTTCGGGGCCCGCTGCCGACTGCGCTTTGGCCAGGCGGGTCTGGCGGGCGGGATTTCTTCGTTTCAAAGGGGGTTGATCATGAGAAAGTCCAGAACCATCACCGCGGCAGGGCTTTTGTTCGCGTCACTTCTGAGCGCCGGCGCGGCCCATGCGGATGAGATGCTCGGATCCTATGTGGCGCGCATCTCCGATCGCGATCATCAGGCAAGCGACGGCTATGCATTGGATGAGGCGGCGCAGATGGTGCGACAGGACCGCGCCAACTGGCACAAATTCCATCGTCGCGACAGCGGCGATGAGAGTGACGCCTGGTTCAGGACCAACGATCAACGCGCGGATCTGCAGCGCATGCTGGAGCGTCCCGGCGCGATGAGTTCCTCGACCAAGCGCGCCATCGTCGATGGCGAACCGCTGGTCCAGGTCGACGTCTACGAAAACAGCGTGCGCGTTAGCATCCTGGAAAACTGATCAAACCGGCGTTTGGGAGACAAAAGGACGACGCCGATGCGCCGCCCTTTCTTCCCGACAGGCCGTACTGGAATCTCAGGCGGCTTCTTCCTTGTCGTCGTCTTCCGACTCGCCGTCTTCGGATTCTTCTTCGCTCTCGTCGTCGCCGCCTTCGGCCTTCACCGCGCCCTCGGTGTCGTCTTCGTCCTCGTCCTCTTCTTCGTCGTCACCCGACGGTGTGGCGGCTTCGGCGTCGTCAGACTCTTCGTCGTCGCCATCTTCCTCGTCGCCGTCCTCGTCAGAATGATCGGCGGCTTCGATCGCAGCGGCGGCGGCGCGATCGGTTTCGGAAGCGGATTCAAGCGCCTCGGCGGGAGCCGAGGTTTCTTCTGTCACTTCGATGTCGTGATCGGAATTCATGGAAGCCTCCGTTGGGTTGGGAACATGTCCCTTTTGCCACGGAGAGATCATCGTCATGTGACTGTAAGCCGGCTCGAACGGCCGGCCGGAAGATATTTTCCGGGCTCTTAACCAGCGATTTTCGAGAAATCCGCGACTTTGCCGGTGGCCTCGCGGATGCGAGCGAGCAGCGCCAGGCGGTTGGCGCGCACCGCCTGATCCTCATCATTCACGAGAACATGCTCGAAGAATGAATCAATGGGTTCGCGTAACGCGCTAAGCGCCAGCATGGCAGCCGAAAAATCTTCATTTTGAATCGCTTCGCCGGCTTGCTTCTCAGCTTGATTCACCGCCGCAAACAGCGATTTCTCGGCCTCTTCCCTGAACAGGGCCGGCTCAACGATTTCGGCTACGAGCGTTTTCTTCTTCTCCTCGGCGGCCAGGATGTTGGCCGCACGCTTGGTGCCGGCGAGCAGATTCCTGCCGTCCTCGCTGTCGAGGAACGAACCCAACGCTTCGACGCGGCGGACGATCTGCAGGAGGTCGTCGGACTGCGGGGTGATCACCGCGTCGATGAGGTCGTGGCGGGCGCCCTGGTCGCGAAGATAAACCTTCAGGCGATCGTGGAAGAAGGCGAGGAGGTCGCTTATCTGATCCGCCCCACTTCCTGAATAACGTGCGCCAGCGCTCGCGAAAAGGGAAGCCAGCCGCAATTGAATTCGGTTTTCGACCAAAATCCTGACCACGCCCAGTGCAGCGCGACGCAAGGCATAGGGGTCCTTCGACCCCGTCGGCTTTTCATCGATGGCCCAGAAGCCGACCAACGTATCCAGCTTGTCGGCCAGCGCGACAGCCACCGACACCGGATCGCTCGGCACATAATCAGACGGGCCTTGCGGCTTGTAATGTTCCTCGATGGCAGCAGCCACGGATGGATGCTCGCCTTGTAGCAGCGCGTATTTGCGGCCCATGGCGCCCTGCAGTTCGGGGAATTCGCCAACCACTTCGGTGGTGAGATCGGCTTTGGCGAGGACGGCAGCGCGGCGTGCGAGCGCGGACATCTCCCCCCTCGAGGGCGAGATGTCGCCGAAGGCGACAGAGGAGGTCGGTCCGACGGGGAGCGACGCCTTATCGCCGACAGAGGACGCTGGCGCTTCATGCGAAGCGACCCCCTCTGGCCTGCCGGCCATCTCCCCCTCAAGGAGGGAGATCGACTTCGCCACCATCGGCGCCAGTTCTTCCGCCAGCCGCATGATGCGTCCCACCCGTTCGCCCTGCGTGCCGAGCTTGGCGTGGAAGGTGACGCCGAGATGGTCGAGCCGGGCCATGCGCTGGTCGAGCGGCTTTTTCAGGTCGAGGCCGAACTTCTTCGCCGATGCGTCGAGCTCGCCGAGATCAGGCAGATCGCCCTGGTCGGTCGTCCAGAAATAGAGCGCGTCCGAGAGACGGGCGCGCACCACCTTGCCGTTGCCGTGGGCAATCTCCTTGCCACCGTCCTTGGCCTCGATGTTGGCGGTGAGGATGAAGCGGTTGGATAGCGCATCGCCGGCGCCTTGCGGCCGCGTCACAAAGCATTTCTGGTTGGCGCGGATAGTCAGCCGGATCACCTCGGCCGGAATGGCCAGGAAAGCCTCCTCGAACTCGCCCATCAGCACGACGGGCCATTCGACCAGCCCGGACACCTCTTCAAGCAAGCCTTCGTCCTCGACAAGGTCGAGCCCGTTGGCGAAGGCGAGATTGCGGGCGTCGGCGAGGATGATCTCCTTGCGCCGGTCGGCATCGAGAACGACCTTCGCGGCTTCCAGCTTGCTCACATAGTCATCGAAGCGACGCACGGTGATTTGGCCCGGCGCGAGGAAGCGATGGCCGTAGGTGACATTGCCGGAGCGGATGCCGTCGATTTCGAAATCGACCACGACCGGTTCCTCGGTCTCCGGGCCGAAGGTGCACAGGATGGATTGCAGCGGTCGCACCCAACGCAGCGAGCCGGGCTTGGCCGAGGCCGGGCCCCAGCGCATCGATTTCGGCCAGGGGAAATTGCGGATGATACCCGGCATCAGTTCGGCGATGATCTCTTCGGCCGCCCTGCCCGGCTTCGAAATGTGGGCGACATAGAAATCGCCCTTCTTCGGATCGGAATGGACATGCGCCTCGGCGATCGAAGCCAGCCCGGCCTTGCGCAGGAATCCCTGCACCGCCTGTTCAGGCGCCGTCGTCGACGGCCCCTTGATCTCCTCGTGAATATCTTTCGAGCGCGCGGTGAGGCCACGGATGTCGAGGGTCAGCCGCCGCGGCGTCCAATACTCGCGCGCCGCCTCATAGGTCAGACCCGCCTCGACCAGACCGTCGGTCAGCATCTTCCTGAGATCCCCCGCCGCCTTGCGCTGCATGCGGGCAGGAATTTCCTCGGAACGAAGTTCGAGCAAAAGATCCGGCATCACAGTCTCTCCACCCGCATGCCGTTTTCCTGTTTGCGCGTCCTCGCGCCTTCGGCGCTGCGGGCGCGCGGCTGGGCAGGAATTTCCTCGGAACGAAGTTCTAGAAGCAGGTCGGGCATCGGGGTGGCTCCTCACCCTCCCCTTGATGGGGAGGGTCGGCGCGTTAGCGCCGGGGTGGGGTGGCGGCGTCTCAGCCTCAAGCGCCTTCGGCGTCTCGCGGGCCAAGGTGTGATTTTCGTTCTTCCACCGCCGCATAAATCGTATCGAGCACGGAATCCAGTTCGTTTTTGATTTCGTGGTTCCAGAAGCGGATGACGCGATAACCCTGACTCTCGAACCATTTTGTTCGATGCTCGTCATGGCGCTGCTGATCATCGAAGCTGTGGTGGGCGCCGTCCACTTCGACGATCAGCTTCAGCTGGTGTGAGATGAAATCGGGGAAGTAGATACCGACCGACGCCTGTCTTCGGAAATGGGTGCCTTCGACTGGAATGCGCCATAGATTTCGCCACAGGATGCGTTCCTCGTCGGTCATTGCCGCACGAAGCCGTTGAGCAGCTTGAACCGATCGAGTTTTGGCATGGGAAGTCGCGCTGTCACCCCCACCCGCCGCTTCGCGGCGACCTCCCCCATCCAGGGGGAGGTAAAGAGCGCATAGCAACTCGGCTGCCCGCTGTCACCCTCTCCAGAAATTTTGACCGCACTGTCGGAGCAAGATGGTTCGACCCGTCCTTGGATCAAAGATTTCCATGAACCGAACGCAGCGCTGAAGCGACCCACGCTCAGGCAGGAAACTATTGGCTGAACGACCATGAAAACGGCATCCAGACTTCTGCAGATCCTCGCGCTCAGCGCCTGTTTCGGCGCGCAGGTCCATGGCGCTTTCTCGATGCCGGGCGTGCGGCAAGCATTGCGGACGATCGACAGCGCAAGCGGTCAGAACGCGGCGCCGATCAGGATCTCCGCCGTATTCCCGAAAGCAGTTGGCTAAGCCGCCAACCCACCTGCCTGCGTCCTCAAAAATGCCTCGCCGCAGGCCTTCGCCAGGTTGCGCACCCGCAGGATGTAGCTCTGCCGCTCGGTGACCGAGATCACGCCACGCGCATCGAGCAGGTTGAAGACGTGGCTGGCCTTGATGCACTGGTCGTAGGCGGGGAAGACCATCCTGTGCATCGGCAGATTGTCGTTCGAGGCCGGGGCGCCGGCATCGAGCAGCGCCTTGCACTCGGCCTCGGCATCCTCGAAATGCCTGAGCAGCATCGCCGTATTGGCGTATTCGAAATTGTGGCGGGAATATTCCTGCTCGGCTTGCAGGAAGACGTCGCCATAGGTCACCTTGTCGGCGCCTTCACGGCCGTTGAAGTTGAGATCGTAGACATTGTCTACACCCTGCACATACATGGCCAGGCGCTCGAGCCCGTAGGTCAGTTCGCCCGCCACCGGCGCACATTCGATGCCGCAGACCTGCTGGAAATAGGTGAACTGCGACACTTCCATGCCGTCGCACCAGCATTCCCAGCCGAGCCCCCAGGCGCCCAGTGTCGGGCTTTCCCAGTCGTCCTCGACGAAGCGGATGTCGTGCAGCAGCGGGTCAACGCCGATCGCCGCCAGCGAGCCGAGATAGAGTTCCTGCAGGTTCGGCGGGTTCGGCTTCAGGATCACCTGATACTGATAATAATGCTGCAGCCGGTTCGGGTTCTCGCCATAGCGGCCATCCTTGGGACGGCGCGAGGGCTGGACATAGGCCGCGTTCCAGCGCCGGGGGCCAAGCGCGCGCAGCGTCGTTGCCGGATGAAACGTGCCAGCGCCCACTTCCATGTCGTAAGGCTGGAGGATGACGCAACCATAGGCGGCCCAGTAGTTGTGCAGGGTCAGGATCAGCCCCTGGAACGAACGGCTGGGGTGCATGTGGGCGGGGATTTCAATGGTCACGGTGGCCTCGACAGCAACGGCTAGAGCCTGTTCCATCCCGACGCAATCGGGACGGGCTCTATCTATTTGTTCGAGCATGATCTTTCCCAAAAACCGGTACCCACTTTTTGGGATCATGCTCTTGCCGGCCCGTCCTAGAGACATGGCGGCGAAGCGTCAAGCAAGGCGTTTCGGATGCAGGCCGGCGTGAGTGTACCGCATGATAGTGAAGGTTTTGCAGGGGACTGGCCCATTGCCGGCTCGGAGAGCCTGAGGTCTGTTCGATCCCTCACAACAGCGACACAGGTTCAGCCATGCCCAGTTCCATCATCGTCCGCCCCGTCACACGGCGGGATTTCGACCGATGGCTGCCGCTGTGGGATGGCTACAATGCCTTTTATGGCCGCTCGGCCGAGACGGCGCTGGCAAGCGAGATCACGGCGATGACATGGTCGCGCTTCTTCGATGCCTATGAGCCGGTCCATGCCCTGGTTGCCGAAAGCGACGGACGGCTTCTCGGCCTCGTGCACTATCTCCTCCACCGCAGCACGACGGCGATCGCGCCGAACTGTTATCTGCAAGACCTTTTCACCTCGAAAGCCTCGCGTGGAAAGGGCATCGGCCGCGCCCTGATCGAAGGCGTCTATGAGCGCGCCCAAGCCGCCGGTTCGGGCCGGGTATACTGGCTTACGCAAGAAACCAACAACACGGCAATGAAGCTCTATGACAAGGTCGGCGAACGGTCCGGCTTTGTTGTCTATCGCAAGCTGTTCTGAGACAGCAGCGTATCGACACCTTTCCAGACGAAAACGGGGCCCTGAAAAGAGCCCCGTCCGCATTCAAAAGACGATCTCAGCCCTTCGGGGCGGGCACCGGCTCGGGCTTGACCTTCGGGGTTTCCTGCGCCGTGTTGGACTCGATCGGCGGCAAGCCCTTCATCAATTTCTGCTGCAGGGCGGCCAGCACATCGGGATCGGGCTTCAGGGCGCGGGCCTGGTTCCACTGGAAGGTGGCCTCCAGCTTGCGGCCGACGCGCCAGTAGGCGTCACCGAGATGGTCGTTCAGCACCGGATCTTCCGGTTTCAGCGATACGGCGCGCTCCATCTCGCGCACCGCGTCATCGAACCTGCCGAGCCGGAAATAAGCCCAGCCCAGCGAATCCACGATATAACCGTCGCTCGGCCTGAGATCGACGGCCTTCTGGATCATCGCCAGGCCTTCCTTCAGGTTCGTATTCATGTCGACCCAGGAATAGCCGAGATAGTTGAGCACCTGCGGCTGATCCGGCTGCAACTCCAGCGCCTTGCGGAAATTCGGCTCGGCCTTCGGCCATTCCTTCAGGCGCTCATAGGCGATGCCGCGCTGGTAGAAGATGTTCCAGTTGGCCGCCGTCGGCGTCTTCAGCACCTCGACAGCCTTGTCGTAGAGATTGGCGGCCGAGCGGAAATCATCCTTCGAGGAATAGACCCCGCCAAGCGCCAGATAGGCGCGCATGTCGGTGGGATGGGCATCGACGAATGCCTTGAGATGCGTGATCGCCTCGTCATGGCGGCCGAGATCGGCAAGGTTGAGGCCGAGTTGCAGGTCCGAAAGCTCCTTCAGCGGCGAAGAATCGGGGATCCGCCGATAAAGCGCGATGGCGCCCTCGCCGTCCTTCAATTGCTCGGCGACCGCGGCAAGCTGCACAAGCGCCGCATCGCTGTCGGGCTTCAAGGCGAGAGCATATTGCAGGTAGAGACGAACGAACGGCTCGCCGCCGCCACGATTGAGCGCGGTGGCGAGATCGAGCAGGATCTCGGAGGCACCGTCGGACGGGCCGGAAACGAAGGGCGCAATCTTGTCGCCCTTGGCAATCCTGTCACGCAAGGCGACGATTTCCAGCTTGCCCGGCGAAAACGCCTCGGCCTGATTGAGCACCGAGATCGCCTTGGCCTTGTCGCCCTTGCGGGCCAGGAACGAGGCATAGGCCTGCGAATTGCGCATCCAGGTTTCGGGAGCCGCACCGCCGGCGGCGGTATCCTGCAACGTCGCGGCATAGATCGCCTCGGCCTTTTCGGGCATGTTGGAGGCATCGGCGATCAGCGCGCGGTGGAAGGACTTGAACAGGCCGAACCAGTCCGGTCCCTGCAGCTTGTCGATCGATGCCATCGCGTCGGCGGCCTCACCGGCACCTTGCTGTGCCCAGCCAGACATAACGCCTGAAATCAGGCGGTCCAGATCGGATTCCAGCGATAGCTTGAGCCAGTACTGCGCTTTGGTGAAATCCTTCTTGTGGAAGGAATCGACGGCCAGCGCCAGGCGCGAGAAGCGCTCGACATCGGGCACTTCCTTGAGCTTGTCGGCATAGACCAGGGATTCGTCGAAGCGTCCTTGGGCGACCAGCGACAGCATCAGGCTTTGCTGCAGGCCGGTATCGCCTGGATTAAAGGCCAGAGCCTGCTTGTAATAGGCGATGGCGCTATCGAGGTCGTTGTCGCCTTCGGCGATCCTGGCAGCCAGATAGGCGCCGGAGAACGACGAGATCTTGACCGGTTCGGTGGATTGCTTGGCATAGGCCGGCAAAGCCGAAATCGCCATGCCGGTCACAATTGCCAGCCTTGTCAGCCAGCGCGCACGTCCTTGCTGCATCATATCCCTTTCAGCCAGGCGCCATCTCCGCGTCAGCGGGATCGACGTAGACTCGATCTTTCCAGGCAAAGCATGGCCTTTTTGGGGTCGCGCTTCAATCCACATGAAATTCACAATCGGGTCACCCGATTAACAAACCATGGCTAGAAGGGACAATCTTGCGCGTCAACGGGCCGCTGCAGCCGCGTATCGGGATAACCGCCGGCGGCGATGGTGCCGCACAGCCCGCTCCATTCGCAGCCGCCGCACGCCGTGCGCACGAGGCCGGTCGAAAATGCCTGCCGCATCCGTATCAGCATGGTGGCATCGAGATCGAGGCGGATGCCGCCATGGATTGACCGGGCCAGCAGTTCCTCCACGTCCTGCGCGGCCAGCTGGTCGCGTGCGGCCGCGCCCTCGCGCAGGCAGTGCGGCTCGGGCTCGTCAAGCAATGGGGCGCAGATGTCGTCCGGTCCGGAAACGAGGAGGATGCCCTCGGCCCGGCTCAAGCGCTCCGCGATCCCGTCATAATTGGCGGTGAAGGCGGGACTATACCCCTTGCCCACATAGGTGAGCAGGCAAAGGAGGTGATGGGCGCGCAGCCTGATCGTCACGGCCGATAATCACATATTGGCCGGCTTCGCCTTGCCGCCGCGAAGCGCCATGAGCGTCGCCGCACCGAGCGCCGACTTCAACAACCCGCCGACAATGAACGGCAGGAAGCCGAAAGTGATGGCCTTCCCGGCACCAATCATGACGGCAAGCCAGGCCGTGCCGAGCGCCAGGCAGACAAGATTGCCGAGCAGCATGGCGGCGAAGGCAAGCACCACCCTGTTGCCGTTCCAGCCACGCTCGGCCAGCCAGCCGACCAGCGCGCCGGTGACCGGGAACGCGAAGAGATAGCCGCCGGTCGGCCCGACGAAATGCTGCAAACCGGCAGCGCCTCCGGCCAGGACGGGAAAGCCGGCCGCGCCTTCGACCAGCCATGCCGCTATGGTGAGCGCGCCAAGCCGCCAGCCATAGAGCGCGCCAATGAGCGTCACGGCGAAGGTCTGCATGGTCACGGGGACAGGCACCATCGGCACCTCGATGTAGGAGGACAGCGCCAGAAACAGCGTGCCGAGCACCACGGCGCCGGCCTGCCAGCCAAGGGAGCGGTCCTGGAGCCCGAGTGGGCTGAAGGATGGCTTACGGGACGTGAATGCGATGTTTGTCACAGGAATTCCTTCGACCAAGAGAAATTATAGATAATTTCGGCTTTCGATCTATTATCGAATCCACATTTCTCCGGAGATAGCAAGTCTCCCTACGGCAAAGACTGTTTGAAGCACGTCACGACGCGCTTCAGGTTCTTGTTTCATGGATGTCGCTCGGCCAAAAACCGACGCCCCTTGCGGGCGACATGCATCAACCCACGATCGCGAAAGCTTCGCGCGTCGCTCCCGAGGCCGTCCTGACCGGCTTGCGGCCAATCCACTGGACATGCCGCCCCAGCGTCGCAGCGGCCGATTCGGTGTTTCCCTGCCGTAAGGCCGTCAGTATTGCCCGGTGATCCTGATCGGTGCGCGTCTCCCACTCCGATCGCCATGCCGCGAACAGAAAGCGGGCGCTGGCGGCGTGCAGGTCGTCGATGGTGGCGAGCAGCCGCGGCATGGCGCATGGCGCCAGGATCAGCCGGTGAAAGGCGCGGTTGGCTTCCTCCCATGACCTGACGTCGCGGGATTTGTCACCAGCCTTGGTGGCTTCCTCGGCAAGATCGAGAATGGCCGACGTCAGATGCGGCGCGGCATGGCGCAGCGCCAGCACTTCGAGTGCTGCCCGCATTTCAGCGACCTCCTTGACCTCGCCGAGATCGAAGGCGGCGACGCGCACCCCGCGGCGCGGCTCGCTGACGGCGAGCCCCTGCGCCTCCAGGCGGCGAAAGGCCTCGCGTACCGGAACATGGCTGGTGTGGAATTCCTCGGCGACATGATCCTGGCGCAGCCGGGCACCAGGCTCGATCGCGCCCGAGATGATGCGGTCCGCGAGCGCCTTGCTGATGCGCACCGCTATGGTGTCGTCCGTGCCCTTTGCCATGTTTTAGAGATAATTTGCAATATGGCAGCTTGTCGAGACGGCGAGACCGTGGTTGCCGACGTTCCCCAACACAATGCCGGGGAAATTCCGGAGAAACGCCGCTCAGTTCACCCGGCTGATGCAGAAATCGATGACGTCGATCAGCGCCGATTTCTGCGGCGTCTCTTCCAGCGGCGCCAGCGCGTCGCGGGCGATCTCGCCGAAATGGCGGGCGCGCCCGATCGTGTCGGCGATGGCGCCATGGCGGGTCATCAGGCCGATCGCCTTTTCCAGGCCGGCGTCATCGACGATATTGTCCTCGATGGCGCGTTTCCAGAAGGTGCGCTCGGCCTTGGTGCCGCGCCGGTAAGCGAGGATGACCGGCAAGGTCACCTTGCCCTCGCGGAAATCGTCGCCGACATTCTTGCCGAGGTCCTTGCTGGTGCCACCATAGTCCAGCGCATCGTCGATGAGTTGGAAAGCGAGCCCGAGATTCATGCCATAGGAGCGAAGTGCGGCGCGATCATTGCGGGTCGCCAGGGCAATGACCGGTCCAACCTCGGCAGCGGCCGAAAACAGCGCGGCGGTCTTGGCCTTGATCACGGCGAAGTGCTCGTCCTCGGTCGTCTCCAGATTCTTGGCCGCCGCCAACTGCATGACCTCGCCCTCGGCGATGATCGAGGCGGCGCTCGACAGGATGTCGAGCGCCTCGAGCGAGCCGACATCGACCATCATGCGGAAGGCCTGGCCGAGCAGGAAGTCGCCGACCAGAACGCTCGCCTGATTGCCCCAGATCATGCGGGCGGTCTTCTTGCCGCGCCGCATGCCGCTCTCGTCGACGACGTCGTCGTGCAGAAGCGTGGCCGTGTGCATGAACTCGACCGAGGTGGCGAGCTTGACGTGGCCTTCGCCGCCATAGCCGAACATCTGGGCGGCGGCCAGCGTCAGCATCGGCCGCAGCCGCTTGCCGCCGGACGAGATCAGGTGGTTGGCGACCTCCGGGATCATCTCGACGTCGGAGCCGGCCTTGGACAGGATCAATTCGTTGACGCGCCCCATATCGCCCGCCGTTAGATCGATCAGATCCTTGATGGAGGCGGGTTCCCGCTTCCCATTTTCCATGTTGAGAACGACACCCACGACAACTCTCCCGCCTTGGTATAACGCGTGCGACGGCACCCTTGGTCCCAGTGTGACTCTAGGGCGGCGGACATGGCCACGGCAAGTGGCGAATTGGCGCGGCGGCGATGACAGCGTGTCAACCGGTACCGCAGGGAGCGAGGCTCTGCCGAGGATGCGAGGTTGGACAGCAAGCGGTCGATAGGGTGGGGCCGCGACCATGCCGTCGCTCAGAGGTAAGTCAGGGTGCTGGAGATGCCGGGAATCCACGTCCCCGTTTACATCAGCGCCGTAAACTGAGAGTTTCACCCGATGATAGAGCTCATCCGCACCAACGACGCCGTCATCATCTCCTTTGTCGAATCGCTGATGCGCGATGCCGGCATCGGCTGCTTCGTCGCCGACCAGAACATGAGCGTGCTGGACGGTTCTCTGGGCATCCTGCCGCGGCGCGTCATGGTCGACGCCGAGCAGGCCGACGCCGCGCGGCGCATCCTGAGGGACGCCGGCATCGCCAACGAGATTCGCGGAAAATAGATGTCGGCCGCGCCAGCCGCCCTCGCCCCGGACACACCGGCCCATACGGTCGACGCCTTCCATCGCGGCCGGTTCTGGCTCGTGCAGCCCAAGCATGGCGGCCACCGCGCCGGCATGGATGCGATGATGCTGGCGGCCTCCGTGCCATCCGCCTTTGGCGGACGCCTCGCCGATTTCGGCGCCGGCGCCGGAGCCGCCGGCCTCGCGGTGCTGTCGCGCTGCCCGGGTGCGGCGGCGGCCGTGCTTGTCGAACGTGCGCCGGAAATGGCGGCATTCGCCTCAGCCACGCTTGCCCATCCCGGCAATGCGCATCTCAGCGATCGCGCAGCCGTGCTTGTCGCCGATGTCACGGTGTCGGGCCGCGCCCGGGCCGCCGCCGGCCTCGCCGACAATGATTTCGACTTCGTCATCATGAACCCGCCCTTCAACGCCGCACGGGACCGCGCCACGCCAGAGCGCCTGCGGAAGGAAGCCCATGTCATGGAAGACGGGTTGTTCGAAAGCTGGATCCGCAGCGCGGCGGCGGTGGTCAGGCCGCGCGGCGGGCTTGCCGTCATCGCGCGACCCGAACAGCTCGCCGCCATTCTCGACGCGATCGCCGGCCGTTTCGGCGACGCTGAGATGCTGGCCGTGCACCCTCGCCCCGACGCGACTGCGATCCGCATCGTCGTGCGCGCATCGCTTGGCGCGCGCGGAAAACTCGCCATCCGGCCGCCGCTGATGCTTCATCCGCAGTCGGGCAACGGCCCTGACGAGCGCAGCGAAATGATCACCAATGGTCTCGCTTCGCTGTTTGGAGATTGAGCTATTCCTGGCCGCCACATTGCCGTTGGCCGGGAAATCCCTACATGCCTGCAACCATCGACCGGAGACCGTCCTCTCGTGAAACGTCTTTTCAACCGATTGCTGCCGAAATCCTGGCGCTCCACCGTCGTCACCATTCCGGTCATCCGGCTGCATGGCACCATCATGGCCGGTGGCGGTCCGTTCCGGCCGAGCCTGTCGCTGGCCTCCACCGCTGGCCTCATCGAGAAGGCCTTTTCGTTCGACGCGCCGGCAGTCGCCATCTCGATCAATTCGCCCGGCGGCTCGCCAGTGCAGTCGCGGCTGATCTTCAAGCGCATTCGCGACCTGGCGAACGAAAAGAACAAGAAGGTGCTGGTCTTCGTCGAGGACGTCGCGGCCTCGGGCGGCTATATGATCGCGGTTGCCGGCGACGAGATCTTCGCCGATCCGTCCTCCATCGTCGGCTCCATCGGGGTCGTCTCAGCCTCGTTCGGCTTTCCGGAACTGATGAAGAAGATCGGCGTCGAGCGCCGTGTCTACACCGCCGGCCAGAACAAGGCGGTGCTCGATCCGTTCAAGCCCGAGAAGAAGGAAGACGTCGAGCGGCTGAAGGCACTGCAACTCGAGGTGCACGGCACGTTCATCGATCTCGTCAAGGAGCGGCGCGGTACCAGGCTGAAGGACGATCCGGACCTGTTCACCGGCCTGTTCTGGACCGGCAAAAGGGGTCTTGAGCTTGGCCTCGTCGACGCGCTCGGCGACATGCGCACGGTGCTGAAGACCCGGTTCGGGACGAAGACGCAACTCAGACTGGTGTCGGCGCCGCATGGTTTCCTCGGCCGCTTCGGCCTGTTCGGCTCAAGCAAGGGCTTTTCGGCGCCTGACATCGCCGCCGCGGCCGCCAGCGGCGTCATCGATGCGGCGGAAGAGCGCGCATTGTGGGCTCGCTTCGGGCTTTGAAAAGCCGGTAAAACCGTCTAGCATGAAGGCTTGAAGTCTAATGCATTGTTGTCTTCCCGAAACCGAACACACTTTTGGACAACATGCATAACCGACCCGACCGGTCGCATTCGCCGGCCCAGCGTGGGAGGAGTTTTGACATGCCGCAGATCATTTTCTTCACCGTCGTTGGCGTCGCCGCCTATTTCGGCTACCGCACTTTCGTCAGGGAAGCCGAACGCGTGACGGCCAAGGTGCGGCGCACCGAAAAGCAGGCGGCCAACGGCGCGATGGGAACGCTGGTCAAGGATCCGAAGACCGGCGAATACCGGCTGGCCAAGGACTGAACATCATCCCCCATACGACTGACGCCGTGGACACCGACATCGGTTCGCGCACCTGGCATGCGCATGCCAAGATCAATCTGGCGCTGCATATCACCGGCAGGCGCCCCGACGGTTATCACCTGATAGAAAGCCTGGCGGTGTTCACGCGTTTTGGCGACCGGGTCGAGATCGCGCTCGCCGACAGCGACGATTTCATCGTGTCCGGCCGTTATGCGCCGGCAGTTCCCCTGGACGATAGCAACCTCGTACTCAAGGCGCGCGATGCCTTGCGGAAATCGGCTGCATCCGAAAGAACTCCGCCCGTCGTCATCAGGCTCGAGAAAAACCTGCCGGTCGCCTCCGGCGTCGGCGGCGGATCGAGCGACGCGGCGGCGGCCCTGCGCGGGCTGGCACGGACATGGAGCCTGGACATCGATGGCGCCGAACTGGCGCGGATCGGCCTCTCGCTTGGCGCCGACATACCGATGTGCCTGGCGGCAAAGCCGCTGGTGGCGCGCGGCATTGGGGACGAACTGTCGATGGTGCCGGACTTTTCAGCGCTGGGACTGGTGCTGGTCAATCCTGGAATGCCGCTCCCGACAGCGGACGTCTTCGCGGCGCTTTCCCATCGCGACAACCAGCCATTGCCGCCGTTGCCGCGCAGCATCGATTTTCACAGCCTGCGCAATTGGCTGGAGGTCACCCGTAACGATCTCGAGCCGGCGGCCGTTGCCATGCAGCCCGCCATAGGCAGGGCGCTTTCATGGCTGAACAAGGCCGGATCAGGATTTTCGCGCATGTCCGGATCGGGCGCGACATGTTTCGGCCTGTTCGAGACCGGCAATGTCGCCAAGCGCGCGGCCGCCGAGATCCGAAGCCGCCAGCCCGACTGGTTCGTCGCGGCAACGCGCAGCATGACATCGGAGGCTGAGTGAGATGGCCACGACTGACGAGGGCCGCTCTTTCATTCCCGTGCGCATCGCGGTGCTGACCGTTTCGGACACGCGCGGCCTCGCCGACGACAAATCCGGCCAGACGCTGGCAGACCGCATCACCGAGGCCGGCCACATCCTGGCCGCCCGCGATATCGTTACCGACGACCGTGACAAAATCCGTGACAAGGTGCTTGGCTGGTCGAAGGACACGGGGATCGACGTCGTCATCACCACCGGCGGCACCGGCTTCACCGGCCGAGACGTGACGCCGGAGGCGCTGGAGCCGATCTTCGAAAAGCGTATGGACGGCTTTTCGGAAGTGTTCCACCGCATCTCCTACGACAAGATCGGCACCTCGACGATCCAGAGCCGGGCGACCGGCGGCGTCGTCAACGCCACCTTCGTCTTCGTGCTGCCGGGCTCGCCCGGCGCCTGCAAGGACGCCTGGGACGGCATCCTCAAGGCGCAACTCGACTATCGGCACATGCCCTGCAACTTCGTTGAGATCATGCCGCGCCTGGACGAGCATCTGCGGCGCGGAAAAGCCGCTCCATGAAAACCAAAGGCTGAATGGCTTTCCAAGCGCCATTTCCAAAAACGGAACGGCACCGGCGCCTCCGCTAACCCGCGTCACATTTTCTGCAATGCGAAACAGCCGTTGCAAAAGTTCACTTCGAAGAGCGGTGTTCCTGCTTGGCCGGGGCGACCCAGATCTCGGCGTCGAGTTTCTTTGTCGCCAGGCCGCGCGCAAGAGCCTCGGCGCTGCCGGCGTTCTTCGACAGGGACGCGGCCTGACGCTTGCTGATCACCAGCCCTTCGGCGAGCGCCCGGTTTCCCGAAAAGACGCGGGCCAGGAACGGCGCGCGGCTACCCCGCGCGCGTGAGAATCGCGCCGCCATGGTTTGCCTGGCCGTGTGGGCGATGACCGCCTCGATCCAGCCCTCCACCAGCCGTGAGCCCGGTTCCAGCAGCAACAGCCAATCACCCTTGGCCTGCCGGATGCCGGCGGCGATACCGCCGCTCGCCACATACTGGCAACCGGCGTGCTCGGCGACATAATGCGTCTGGTCGGTGGAACCGGTGTCGCAGATGATGACCTCGCGCACCACGCCCTCGACCGCCCCGCCAATCAGCGAGCCGAGCGTGCGGGCAAGAGCCTCCTCGTTATTGCGGGTTTCGATGAGAACACTGAGCATGTCAGCCGAATAGCGGAAACCCGCGCACAGTGCCAGTTTGCAACGCAACATAGAAAGTTCTTGCTTTGTTCTCATCGGCGAAATAGGAATAATTTCATGAGCAGAGCGATTCGACACAACATGGACACACCCTGGGAGCGGGCAAAGATGGAACCGATCATGCGTGCCGACATTGCCGCCTTTGGGGCAGGAAGAGCCGAGATGGCCAATGCGGTGATCGAGCAGAGCGGCATGCGCATCCGTCCGGACCGCAACCGCGGCCGGTCGGCGGGCATCAATCCGTCCGGCCGGTTCGAACCTGTCAGCCGGCATGTTTTCGATGATGGCTGGAGTTCCCTGGAGGAGCTGCCCCCGTTCAAGACCGAGGTGCAGGTGGAAAAACCGCGCACCATCATCACCCGCAATGAATCGCCCGATATCTCCTTCGACCGGTCAATCAACCCTTATCGCGGCTGCGAGCATGGCTGCGTCTATTGCTTCGCGCGGCCGACACACGCGTTCATGGGCCTGTCGCCTGGCCTGGATTTCGAATCCAAGCTGTTCGCCAAGCCGGATGCGGCACGCTTGCTCGACAAGGAACTGTCTAAGGGTGGCTACCAGCCGCGCACCATCGCCATCGGCACCAACACCGACCCCTACCAGCCGATCGAGAAGCAATACCGGATCATGCGCGAGATCCTCGAAGTGCTGGAAGCGCGCGGCCATCCGGTCGGCATCGTCACCAAGTCCGCTCTGGTGACGCGCGACATCGATATCTTGTCGCGCATGGCCGAACGTGGGCTCGCCAAGGTGGCGCTGTCGGTGACGACAATGGATCGCATGCTGGCCAGGACCATGGAGCCGCGGGCGTCAACGCCGACCAAGCGGCTAGAAGCGATCAGGCAGCTTTCGGATGCCGGCATTCCAACTTCGGTGATGGTGGCGCCGATCATCCCCGGCCTTACCGACCAGGAAATGGAACGGATCCTCGATTCGGCGCGTGCCGCCGGCGCGCGCGAGGCGGGCTATGTCGTGCTGCGCCTGCCGCTGGAAGTCAGCCCGATCTTCAAGGACTGGCTGCTGCGCCATTATCCCGACCGCTATCGCCACGTGATGTCGCTGATCCGCTCGATGCGCGACGGCAAGGACTACGATTCGGAATGGGGCAAGCGCATGAAGGGCGCCGGACCCTATGCCTGGCAGATCGGCCGCCGCTTCGAGATCACCGCCAAACGACTCGGACTCAACGCCGAACGGCGCACCCTGCGGACCGACCAGTTCGTCGCGGCCGGAAAGGACCAGGAGCAGTTGATGCTGCTCTGAAGACCCTAAAGCGCTGCGGCAGTTTCATTGCTGCCAAGCAAAAAAATCCCGTCCGGCCTGCCCCGGCCTGCAGACGGTGCCCTCCCGGTCCGGCGCCTCACCCGACCCGGAGGGACTTGCGGAGAATCGGAGCCGATGCGAACCTCGCCGCAACATGGCTCGCGCGCGTTCCGATTCTCCGCTTCTCTTCGAAATCGTCGAGAAGCCCGATTTCTCCTTCGAGACGAAGGCGATGGCCGACGGCCTGTGGCCGGTCGCGGGGATGGATGAGGCCGGCCGCGGCCCGCTGGCCGGGCCGGTCGTCGCCGCCGCGGTGGTGCTCGATCCCGCCAATATCCCCGAAGGGCTAGACGATTCCAAACGGCTGGGCCATTTGCAGCGCGAAGCGCTTTTCCAGCGTATCATCGGTTCGGCGCTTGGGGTTTCGATGGCGTCGATCAGCGCGGAAGGCATCGACAACAGCAACATCCTCAAGGCGAGCCTGGAAGCGATGCGCCGTGCCCTGGTCGGCCTGCCGGTAAAACCCAAGCTCGCGCTCGCCGACGGTCGCGATGTGCCGCCGGGACTGCCTTGCGACGGGCGCGCGCTGATCAAGGGCGACCAGCGCTCGCAGTCGATCGCGGCCGCTTCCATCGTTGCCAAGGTGATGCGCGACCGCATGATGTGCGGCTGCGGCGGCCACCACGAACGATACGGCTTCGAGGTCCATATGGGCTACGCCACGGCCCGGCATCGCACGGCGATCGAGGCGCATGGCCCGGTCGCGCGGCTTCACCGCGTATCCTTCGCGCCATTCAGGCTGGGCGGTGCCGAGGTCATTGAAGAAGAGGTCCTCGCTGGGTTGGATTAAACACTTAGTCCGCTATCGGTCACTTCCCGCATAACGCACAGCCGAATGGCTGCTTCTGGTTTCGCTTAGCCAATAACGGGATCGACCGGCGCTGACCGCCAGGGGTCGCGATTTCATAGGAGGTACCGCCAAGGCTTAGGCTTAGCGCCGACCTTGTCACAGCAGCAACGGCCCAAGACAACTCGGCCGCTGTCCAGTGATTTCCCACCAGCTTTCAGGTGTGCACCGTCCCCATCGCGCGATTCTCACCCTTGGGAGCGTTGAATACGAGGGTGACCAGGAGAACCGCAGCGCCGTTTGCCCAGTAGTAGAAGGCGTCCAGACCCTGGAGGCCGAGCGCGAAGGGCACTGCGACGAAGACAATTCCGACGAGACGGTCAACCGCCAAATGCAGCCAATATGGCAGCACACGGAACACGCCGGTCCTGTGATCGGTGAACAGGGTCAGGATGAACGCGGCCACGCCGGCTGCGACCGACACCCAGAGCGCCGGCGGATTGCCGCGGCCAAGTCCGAGCAGGAACGGCGTGGCCGCCAGGCTCAGCGCAACGGGATAGTCGAGGAAGGCATGAACGGTCTTTGTGACGAAACGAAAATTCATGACACTCTCCGATTGCGTTTGAAGGTTTTGGGGCAAACGGGCGCGGCGCCGGACCGATTGTGCGCCGCGCCCATCGGGTCAGGCGGCAGAGCGCAGTTCGACGTCGACCTTGGGGAAATCGATCTCCGTCAATGCGACGTTGTTGGTGTAGTTGGTCAACACATTGATGGCGACATTTGCGACGATCTCGACGATGTGCGCATCGCCGAGACCGGCCGAACGCGCTGCGACAAGATCCGCATCCAGGACCTGCCCCCGCACGTCGATGAGACGACGCGCCAATGAGGCAACGGCCGCGTCCAGCGCGGTTTCAGCGCTGCCCTCGCGGGCTTTGCGAATAGCTTCCGGAGACAAGCCTGCGCCCTTGCCCATCAGCGTATGGGCTGAGAGACAATAAGAGCATTCATTCGCCTGCCCGACAGCGAGCGAAATGATCTCGCGTTGCTTCGCCGTGAGCACACCCTTGCCAAGGGCATCGGACAAAGCGAGGTAGCCGTTCAGTACGGCGGGCGATTGGGCGAAGGTGGAAAAAAGATTCGGCACCATGCCGATTTTGGCTTTGACGCCCGCCAATGTGGTCTGGACGGCAGCGTCGGCATGGGCAGTGTCGATAGGAGCGATACGGGGCATGTCAGAGTTCCTTGTGTTGATTGCACGCCACTCCTATATGCAGCACTCCAGGTACTCTTCGGTGCCAATAACTTTGCTGATCGTCCCAATGGACCCGTTGGCCGCCCTCTTTACCCATGTCACGCCAACCGCTCAGACGTTCTTCACCGGGACGCTCTGCCAGGCGCTGCAATTCACTGGTGTGGGTCATCTGCACATGCTCAAGGCTGGCGAGCTCAGGGTCAGCCGGAGCGGAGAGGCCGATCTCGAATTCCTTGAGCCAACCCTGCTGTTTTTTCCGCGTGGGCGGACCCATGACTTCGCGGTTGATTCCAGGCGCGGGGCCGACCTCGTCTGCGCAACCGTCGAACTCGGGGGTGCGGAGGGCAATCCCATTGCACTGGGCCTGCCAGACTGCGTGGTCCTACCGCTCGCAGAGCATCCGGCGCTGCGGCCGGTTTGTGACCTGCTGGTCGGCGAAGCGTTCGCGGAAGGTGGTGGCCGCCAGACGGCGCTCGACCGGCTCTTCGAGTATCTCCTGATCCTGATCGTGCGACACGTCATCGAATGCGGCGTTGTCTCAACCGGCGTTCTCGCCGGGCTCGCCGACCCACGTCTCGTCAAAGCGCTGACGGCCATACACGAAGCGCCGAAGAAGCACTGGAAGCTCGAGGAGCTCGCCGAAGTCGCAGGCATGTCACGCACGCGTTTCGCCGAGCATTTTCGGAAGCTGATCGGTCGGCCACCGATTGAATACCTGACGGTCTGGCGCATCACGATCGCGCGCCAGCTTCTTGGTAAGGGCAAACCTGTCAAGACCGTCGCAGCACAGGTCGGCTACGACAGCGCGGCCGCCTTCTCGCGGGTGTTCAGCCGAGTCACCGGGCACCCGCCGCGCGATATTAGCCAACCACAGTAGGACGCTCGCCGAAACCTTCGAAGGCGGCGACTCCATTGCCTCCTCGCAGTCGATCTCGCGGTCGGAACGGGGGAGATTATCCGCGCACAACAAAAAAGCCGCCAGGTTGCCCGGGCGGCTTCATGTCTGCGGTTCAAGAACCGCTCAGTTCAGCTTGGCCTTCACATCCGCGAGCGAGGCCTTGAACAGGTCGGCCCCGGCCTTGATGTCGACCTTGGCGGCGAGCAGCGCACGGGCGGCCTCGACGGCGATGTCGACGGCGCTGGCACGCACTTCGCCGATCGCCTCACGCTCGGCCTGACCGATCTTCTGTTCGGCCAGCGCAGTGCGCCGGGCGACATAGTCCTCGGTCTTCTTGTGCGCCTCGGCGGCGAGCAGTTCGGCTTCGCGCTTGGCGGCCGCGACGATGGCGGCAGCCTCCTGCTCGGCTTCCTTGCGCTTCTTCTGGTACTGGCCGAGCAATTGCTGGGCCTCGTCACGCAGCTTGCGTGCCTCGTCGAGCTCGCTGCTGATCCTGGCGGCGCGCGCATCAAGTGCCTTGGCGATCAGCCCGGGCACCTTGATGTAGATGGCGATACCCAGAAAGATGATCAGGGCAATCGTGGCCCAGAGCGTTGCTAGAGATGTGGCGTCCATGATGCGCTCCTCACCTGGCCACGGATTTGACCGCGGCCGCGATCTCGGCCTTGCTGGCCTTGCCGCCGACAAGTGCCTCGACAATCGCCGAAGCGGTGTCCTCGGCAATGGTGCCGACTTCCTTCATGGCGTTGGCCTTGATGGAAGAAATGCGCGCCTCGGCCTCGCCAAGCTTCGCATCGAGGGCGGCCTCGATTTTCTTGCGAGCGGTCTCGGCTTCCGCCTTGGCCGCATCGTTGGCCTGCTGGCCGATCGAGTTGGCGTTCTTCTTGGCTTCCGCCAGTTCCTGCTCGTAAGCAGCGACGGCAGCGTCGGCCTCGCCCTTCAACCTGGCCGCATGGTCGAGATCCTGACTGATGCGGTCGTTGCGGACGTCGATGATGCCGCCAACACGCGGCATCACCACCCTCTTCAGGAAGAGGTAGAACAGCCCGAACGTGATCGCCAGCCACAGAAGCTGCGACGGGAACGTCGCAGGATCGAATGGCGGGAACGCGCCGTGTGCTTCCGCAGGCACGCCGGTACCGGAATGCGTGTCGCCTTCCGTGGTGGCAGGCGCGGACTCTTGCGCAAAGGCAGATGTCACGAACATGGACTATCCCCGAAATTCAAGCCCCGAACGCCGTGACGTTGGGCCAGATGGCGCAAGGCTTACTTGAACAGGGCCAGAAGCGCGATGAGAAGGGAGAAAATGCCCAGAGCTTCGGTCACGGCAAAACCGAAGATCAGACGGCCGAACTGGCCATCGGCTGCCGACGGATTGCGCAGCGCGCCCGAGAGATAGCTGCCGAAGATGTTGCCCAGGCCAATACCCGCGCCACCCATGCCCAAGCAAGCGATGCCGGCGCCGATGTACTTTGCTGCTTCCACGTCCATTTGTTCAACTCCTTTGGATCTAAAATTCCGTTGCGATTCCATCCGGCAGCCATGCCGGAAACTCGAATTAGTGCGAAGGATGCAGGGCGTCGTTCAGATACATGCAGGTCAGCACCGCAAAGACATAGGCCTGCAAGAGCGCCACGAGCAGTTCCAGCGCCGTCAACGCCACCGCCATGGCCAGCGGCAAGATCGAACCCGCAACGCCGAGCGCACCCAGCGCGCTCAGGCTGACGACAAATCCCGAAAACACTTTCAGCGTGATGTGACCGGCCAGCATGTTCGCGAACAGACGAACCGAGAGGCTGACCGGGCGCGATACGAAGGAAATCACCTCGATCGGAACAACAAGCACCATCATCACGAGGGGCACGCCCTTCGGCACGAACAGCTTCAGGAAGCCAAGGCCATGCTTCATGAAGCCGTAGACGATGACGGTGCCAATCACCAGGATGGCCAGGCCGAAGGTCACGATGATATGGCTGGTAACGGTGAAGAAATAGGGGAACAGGCCGAGCAGATTGGCGACCAGCACGAACATGAACAGCGAGAACACGAACGGGAAGAACTTCATGCCCTGCGTGCCGGCGGCATCGCGCAACATGTTGCCGACGAATTCATAGGCCATTTCGGAGACCGACTGCAGTCGGCCGGGAACCAGGCTCCTGCTCGACGTCGTCAGGAACAAGAACGCCGCCGCCACAAACACGGTCGCGACCATGAACAGCGCCGAATTGGTGAAGGACAGGTCGTAGCCGCCGATATTAATCGGAATCAGCTTGATGATATGGAACTGGTGGATCGGATCGACCTTGTCAGCTGCCACGTTCTAACCCCGTCAATGCCGCGTACGGCCAAATTACCATTGCCGCGAGAGCGGCTATTTGCTGTCGTCCCGGTCAGAGCGCGATTTGTCGCCCTGTCCGAATTCCGCCACAACGCCCGCTGAACGCATGACATTGAGCACGCCGGCGCCAAAACCCAGCAGCAGGAAAACGATCAGACCCCACGGCGATGTCCCCGCCATACGGTCGATGATCCAGCCGATGCCGGCGCCCACCACCACGCCAGCGATAAATTCACTGGAGAGTTTGACCGCCTGGCCATAACCGGCCGCACTGCCCGCTTTCGCGTCGTCTTTCCCCTCGCGCCGGTTCGGCAGCCTTGTCGCAAGCGATGCTTCAAGTTCACGCCGACGTCGCTCAAGATCGTCATCGCGGATGCCGGCTTCATGCTGCTTGCCGCGGCCGGTTTCTCCGGATCCGTCTGGCCCGCTTTTATCGGCCATCGTAACCCCCCTGCCCGGTCAGACCGTCACCGTCCGTCCGCTTCTAAAGTCGCCGGCAACATAGTTAGAGGGTTTGCGCCCGTCAAGCCACGGGCGGAAGTTCATTGTCATGTATTTTAGGCAATAAAATCAATCTGTTAGAGAGGTGCGACATCGTGCCCGCCACGAGGATGGGGATGCGTTGCACGAATCCCCCCTGCAACGGCTCCCCAATCAGCCGCACAAGCGCATGAAAAGATCGGCGACTGCCGGGGCCTCAGCTCCAGCCGCCGCCATAGGTGCGATAGAAGATATGCAGGCCGATCTTGGTCATCTTCTGCATCGTGTGCGCCCAGCCCGGATGGACGTACTGGGCGTAGTAATGCGTCGATGATCCGACCTCCGGGATGAAGATCTTGCCGGCGGTGACGGCCATGGCGATGTCCTGCGCGGTCTTGTAGGCGACGGGATTGTCGATGCGCTTCTTCCTGCCGTCGCAGGCGAAGGAAAACTGGCAACGGTTGAACCAGCTGTCGTTCTGGTAGACGACGCCGCAGATCGAGTTGGGATAGGCGGGGTTGCGGACGCGGTTGAGGATGACCTGGGCGACAGCGGCCTGACCGCGCACGGATTCGCCGCGCGCCTCGAAATAGATGCCATTGGCCAGGCATTTCTGCTCGGGCTTGGAGAAGACGCTGGCTGGAAGCGGGTTCTGGATCCACCAATGGTCACCCTTGGCCATCGGCGGAATGAAGCGGCCGCTGTTGGGCTGTTCGTCCTGAAGCAGGGCTTCGAAGGGCGAGGCCTTGGCGTAGTCCGGCGCGGATTGCGCATAGGCGGTCGCCAGCACATCCGGATGGGAGTTGTTGACCAGGGCGGCAAGCATGGCCGGCACGCCCGGATCCGGCTTCTTGTCCTCACGCGCATGGAATTCCGAGGCGATCTGGATTTCCTTGCCTTTGATCTGCGGCTTGGCGAACGCCATCTTCAGGCCGCTGTCCATGGTCGGCCGCATCAGAGAGGAGGTCCGCTGGAAGATCGACCCGGCGTTGAAGTTCTTCGGCGGGGCAACGGGAGACACCTGGACGATGCGGCCCTTCTTGTCGGCTCGCACGACGCGGTCCTCGTCTGGCGTCGCGCTGACCTTGCCGCCCTTGCCCCGGAACGAGACGGAGCCGACGCCGGGAAGGCGCACGCCGGAACCGGAGAGCGACGCGGTTTTATCAGAATCGACGAACGGCATCTCGGCGGCATGAACCGAGCCGGCAACGGATTTTTCGACATAGGAATTCCAGCGCGCGGTCGGTGCCTCAAGGCCGGACACCAGGCTCGTCATATCCTGGTAGGCGGCGACGGTCGGAAAGCCTATCCAGATGCCGAGACCAATGATGAGCGGGGATACGAAGCTGCGTTTCTCACCGGCGGCGGCAACAAGCCGCTTCAACATACGTCGATGCACGGAACTCTCTCCAGGAACGCTACTGACCCCACTGGAGAGCAAAATGATGCATTAACCTTGATGGGACGTTAACGGGATTGATCGGGTTTTCTCAGTCGGCTCAAGGTCGTGGTTTCGAAGTCGGGCGGTTTTGCGGCGGGTGTCGACGACAAGCGTTATGACAGAGCCTGCCTTAACCAGATATCCATACTACCAACCGCCAGATGGAACCGGTTTGGGATAGCTGCTCTGCAAAGCAGAGTTGGCGGGGAGCGATCCGTGGGAACTATCGTTGCGAACGGTCTCGAACTGGCGGGAGCGATCAAGCGTCCGCAGCTTCACAATTTGACGGCTTTGCGAGCCTTCGCGGCTCTATCGATATTCTTCCACCATCTGACGACATTCGGAATTGATTCGGCTCAGTCGATCTTGAGCACGAATCTCAATCTCGGCGTTTCGTTTTTCTTCGTCCTGTCGGGATTCGTCTTGTCGTACAGTTTCGACGGCGAATTCCAGACCCCGCGTGACGTCAGAAACTTTATCTTCCAAAGGTTTTTTCGACTTTGGCCGCTTCACATTCTATGTGCCTTCCTCGCCGCAGCGTCGCTTTGGAATCGCATGAGCCTCGTTACCGCATATTTGGTGACCACCCTCCAGAATGCCTGGGTCCCGACCTACGGGACTGCCTATGCGTATAACGGTGTCTCATGGTCGATATCAGTCGAGCTATTTTTCTATCTTGCGCTGCCATTCATCCTGAGCTTGAGGCCGCGCTTTATGATGCTGTTGATTAGCGGCTGGACACTTGCCGCCCTCGGTCTGCTTGCATTTACCGTTGTTTTGCCGCGGCCGGTGTTTCCTCTTCCTTCCGAACAATGGTGGCTGGACCTCTACATAACGGACGAATCGTTCGCGCAATTCTTTCCGCCCTTGCGAATGGTGGAGTTCCTTTCAGGGATGGCAGCCTACCAGCTGTTCAAGCGCAGGCGCATCCCTGACGCGTGGGTGGCGTTCTGTCAGATCGCGGCGATCGTTTGCCTTGTGGGCTACATGCGCGTGCATGCCGTTATCGTACAATTCTTCGCCGACCATTCGTCCGAGATGGCTCACGACGCCTACCGAGCATATGGGATGTATCCGTTGTTCGCGATTGCGATCTATGTTTTTTGGCCACCAATCCGGCGTGGTGGCGCGCGTTCTATCTTGCCGGCCTCTCGTTTTCTGCGGAGAGGTCAGTTTCGCCTTTTATATGATTCATCAGATCGTCATACGTAACCTGGCCGACAATTTCGAAGTCGACAAACAGTACGGCCCTCTCGTGGCCACCATTGCCGCGGCGATGATTAGCCTCTTGTTCTCGGTGCTTCTCCATCGAACTGTCGAGAGACCTTGTATCGATTGGGCGAAGCGACGGTTTCCTATGTCCAAACGGGCGCGCCCCCTCTCAGCAGCACCCGTTGCCGCTTTGGCCTGATATAGGCCTGCAGGAGGATTTCGGCGAAGCGGTGCTGCCCGACGTGCTCGGCCGTTTCGCCCGAGCCCACCCCAAGGTCAAGATCGAAGCCAGGATCGCGGGCAGCCGTGAACTTGCCGAGAGGGTGATGTCAGGCAGCCTCGACATCGCACTCGCCTGGCACAACGGCGACACACTGCCTTACAGCCAGCACGTCGCCGATGTTCAAATGCGCTGAATCGGCCCGGCAAGACGCATCGAGAACGGCCTGCGAGACGGCGAGCCCCTGCCGCTGGTCGCGTTTGAGGCGCCCTGCCTTCTGCGCACGGTGGCGACCGAAACGCTCGACCGCGCCGGGCTGCCCTGGCGCATGGCCTTCTCAAGCCCGAGCCTTGGCGGCATCTGGGCGGCAGTGGCCGCAGGGCTGGGATTGACGATCCGTCACCGACATCGGCTTGCCGGCCAGCATCAAGGCGATGATGCCGGAGATCGCGGCCCTGCCGGCGCTGCCGAAAATGACGTTGTTTCTGCATCGCCGGGATGCCGAAATCGAGCCGGTGGCGGCTCGGCTCGCAGACATATTGATGGAAGCGGCGCGACAGGCATTGCCGGAAAGCACGAGGGCCAGCGATGCCGGCCTGCGAGCCGTGGCCTGATCGGCGCCGAGGTTCAGCCGCGCTTCTTGGCCCGGCCGGCGAACGGATTGTCCGAGGTGCGCAGCGCCATGCGGATCGGCACGCCGGGCATGTCGAAGGCTTCGCGCAGGCTGTTGGAGAGATAGCGGACGTAGGATTGCGGCATCGCGTCCGGCCTCGAACACTGGACCACGAAGCCCGGCGGCCGCGTCTTGGCCTGGGTGACATATTTGACCTTCAGCCGGCGCCCGGCAACGGCGGGCGGCGGGTGATGCGCCAGGATGGCTTCCAGCCAGCGGTTGAGCTTGCCGGTCGAGACGCGGCTGTTCCAGACCTTGTGGGTCTTCAATACTGCGTCCATAAGCTTGTCGAGGCCGCGTCCGGTCTCGGCCGAAACCGGCACAGCCTGAATGCCGCGCACCTGCGGCAGCAGCCGCTCGGTCTTCTCGCGCAGTTCCGCCAGCAGTTCCTGGGGCTTGTCGATCAAGTCCCATTTGTTGAAGGCGATCACCGGCGCCCGGCCCTCGCGGATGATCAGGTCGGCGATCTGCAGATCCTGCTTCTCGAAAGGGATGGTGGCGTCCAGTACGATGATGACGATCTCGGCGAAACGGATGGCGCGCAAGCCATCCTGCACCGACATCACTTCCAGCTTTTCGTGAATCCTGGCCTTGCGGCGCATGCCTGCCGTATCGAACAGTTTTATCCGCCGCCCGCGCCAGTCCCAATCGACGGAGATGGAATCGCGGGTGATGCCGGCTTCCGGCCCGGTCAGCAGCCGCTCCTCGCCGATCAGCGCGTTGATCAGCGTCGACTTGCCGGCGTTCGGACGCCCGACGACGGCGATGCGCATCGGCTTGGTGTCGTCATAGGCAGGCGCATCCTCGGCGTCTGGATCGGCGATGTCCTCGCCGATCAGCACTTCGCTGGCGGCGACCTCTTCGTCATCCTCATCGTCCTCGCCGAAGGCGCGCTCCTCGCCGAGCGCGGCGATCACCGCGTCGCGCAGATCGGGCATGCCCTGGCCGTGTTCGGCCGAGACCGGGATCGGCTCGCCGAGGCCGAGTTCCCAGGCCTCCAGCATGCCGCCCTGCGCGCCTTTCGCCTCGGCCTTGTTGGCAACCAGCACGACCGGCTTGCCGGATTTGCGCACGATCTCGGCAAAGGTCCTGTCGTCCGGCAGTAGGCCGGATTTAGCGTCGATGGTGAAGAAGATCAGGTCGGCCTCGCGGATGGCGATCTCGGTCTGCGCGCGCATGCGTCCGGGCAAGGTCGAGGCGCCGGCGTCCTCGAAACCGGCGGTGTCGATGACGTCGAAATGCAGGTCGTAAAGCTTGGCGGCATGGACACGGCGATCGCGTGTCACGCCCGGCGTGTCGTCGACAAGCGCCAGCTTCTTTCCGACCAGCCGATTGAAAAGAGTCGATTTGCCGACGTTAGGCCGGCCGATGATGGCTACCTTGAACGTCATCCGAAATCACGACGCGTTGCCCGAGCCGCGGATCAGCTCGGACATCAAGGTCGCCCGCTCGCGCGTGTTACGGGGGGCGCCGTCATCGGCGGCGATCTGGTCGAACAGCTTCAGCGCATCCTGGGTCTTGCCTTCCTTCCAGGCGGCAAGGCCGAGCGCCTCGCGCGCGGTATGACGCAGCGTGTTGGTGTCCGATGTCAGCGCCTCGACGCGGCTGGAGACATCGGCGAAAGAGCCGTGATCGACAAGCAGAAGTGCTGCCCTCAGCCGGGCCATGTCGCGAATGCCCTGGGGGATGGCGGTGTCGGCCGCGACCTCGTCGAAATCCTTGACGGCGGCATCGACGTGGCCCTTGTTCGCCTTGACGGTCGCGGCGCGCATGCGGGCAAGCAGCGGATAGGCGCCGTAGCCATCCTTCTCCAACTGATCGAGCGCAGCCAGTGCCTCGTCGTTCTTGCCGTCGTTCGCAAGCTTCAAGGCCTGCGAGAAGGCGTCGCCGGATCGGTTGGCGCGTGTCTCGTCCCAATAGCGATAGCCGACGAAGGCGGCGGTGCCGAGCACCACGAGCACGGCAACGGCAAGCAAGGCCGGGCCGAAACGGTCCCACAGCGCCTGCGCCTGTTCGCGACGGATCTCGTCGTTGACTTCACGGATAAAACTGTCGTCGGACATCAATCAAACCATTCCTGCCCCGGGCCGGGGCGGTTCATGAGCCCGCGTTTTAGCGAAATTTTGTCGGCATGGAAGGGGTTCGACCGGAAAATCGCCTATTGCCATGGCAAACGGATGTTTGCCCCGGGGCAAACGGACGAAAAGGCCAATCGCACCCGCGCCACATTTGGGCGATAGCCGGCTTTCTGACCGACCGGAGCCTGTAAATTTGCCTATGTCTTGTTTGTGTCGCGTTGTCGCGTTCTCGCTCGCCACTGTCGGCGGGGCTCTGGCCGATCCTCCCGCGCCGCCACTGCCGGCAAAACCGAAGCAGATCGTCATCATCTCCTTCGACAGCGCCCGCGACATCTCGCAGTGGAAGCGCAGCCGGGCGCTGGCGCAACGCACAGGCGCGCACTTCACCTATTTTCTGTCGTGCGTCTTCCTGCTGTCGCCAGAGACGCGCAAGGAATACACCGCACCAGGCAAGTCGGGCGGCAAATCCAACATTGGCTTTGCCGTCTCCAAGCAGGAAGTGGCCGAGCGGCTCGAACAGATCGGCCTTGCCGCCCGTGAGGGCCATGACATCGCCAGCCACGCCTGTGGCCATTTCGATGGCAAGGACTGGAGCAAAGCCGACTGGCTGAAAGAGTTCGCCTCGTTCGAGCATATTCTCGAGAACGCCTACACGATCAACGGCATCACGCCCGAACCGGAAGGCTGGCAAAACTTCGCGCGGCATGCGGTGGTTGGCTTCCGTGCCCCCTATTTGTCGACCAGCAAGGCGCTTTACGAAGCGTTGCCCGCCGCCGGCTACCAGTTCGATGCCAGCGGCGTCTCACAGGGCCCTGCCCGGCCACCGACCGTCGGCGGCATCACCCGCTTTTCACTGCCGCAGATCCCGGAAGGGCCGAAATCGCGGCCAGTGATCGCCATGGACTACAACCTCTATGTCCGCCACTCGGGCGGCTTCGAACGGCCAAGCCAGGCGGACGAGTTCGCCAACCGGACCTATGACGCTTTCCGCGCGGCCTTCGACGCGCAATACCAGGGCAAGCGCATTCCGTTTGAGCTCGGCTTCCACTTCACGCTGATGAATGACGGCGCCTACTGGAATGCGCTGGAGCGCTTTGCAGGCGAGGTCTGCGTCAAGTCCGATGTCGAGTGCATCAGCTTCCGCGACTATGTCGAGCGGCAGGGCGGAGGCCGAAAAAAGGGCTCGGTTGGCGGCTGAACCGCCAACGCTTCGCACCAATATCCAATCTTTTTCAAGCCGGGTCCTCGGCGCCCTGTCTTGCGAGATAGCGCTGGTCGATGTCAGGTAGCGGCGCGCCTTCCAGCGTCGCCTCGAAGGCGCGCAGGCGCTTGTGGACCGACTGCAGCTCGACGATGGTCGACCAGGAGGTGAGCAGGAACTGCAGCGAGCCCGTCACCTTGCCGAACGCATTCGATATCTGGTTCAGCGCGCCGAACGTTATCTTGTGCGCGACCAGCGAAGGGCCCAGGATCAGCAGGGAGAAAATGTTGTCGGCCTGCAAGTAGGTGTACCGGACGACGTTGAAATAGATGTAGTGGAAATAGAGCCTGAAATAGTTGTGTCGGACATTGGCGAACAGCTCGGCCGTGGTGGCGGGTTGCGCCCGGTCCGCGTGATCCTCGCCATAAACAAGCTCCTTGCGGTAAGCGGCTTCGACACGCTGGTTGCGGAACTGCAGCCCCGGAAGCTTCAGGCCGGCAATCATCACCGAGATCGTTCCGAACAGACACCAGGCAAGGGCCGCGACCACCAGGGGCTGCGGGATCGCGCCGACGATCGGCAATTCGCTGATGTGGGCCTGCAACTGGATCATGACCGGCAAGAAGGCGATCAAGGTCATGATCGACTGGACGAAGCTGGAACCGAGATCTTCCATAATCTGCGAGAACCGCATCGTGTCTTCCTGGATGCGCTGCGAGGCGCCCTCGATATGGCGCAGTCTGGTCCAGTTCTCGATGAAATAGTTGTTCATCGCCGTGCGCCAGCGGAAGATCCAGTGGCTGACGATGAAGGCATTGACGACCTGCACGTTCATGCCCACCAGCGCAAGCCACGAGAAGTCGGCCAGTCCGGTGTAGAACTCGCCATTGGTAGACTTTCCCGTCCCCGACATCAGCCCTTGCACATAATCAAAGAAAGGTCCGTACCAGGCGTTGACGGCGACACTGACCTGCACATTGAAATAGATGAAGAACAGGATGACCGCGGTCATCAGGATCGACCAATTCTGCCATGGATGCGGCGAGTACCAGGTCCAAAACGCGTAGAAGATGGCCACGCATGCCACGAAATAAATATAGAACCAGAGGAACGGCTTCGACACCAGAACGGCGATGCCGATGATTGGTGGTGTCCCCGCAGCGGCTGGCGGCAGGCCAAACACAGCTCCCAGTTGCTCACCACCAAAAAACCAGAACAGGATCGCCGCAAGGCTCCAGACGGCGGCCGAAGAAAAGAAGAGCTTCGGCTGCGGGAAGAAGGATACGAACACTGGGGCGAATTCCTCGATCGATGCGCAAATCAGCTGATGACGGCGGGCATAAAGTCACACATTAGGGGGAAAGAAAATGCCTGCCCGATACCCGGCACAGAGCAAGACCACAAATCATGGCGATTTTGGGTAGTGTCTCAGTTTGAAATCCCGCGATACCGCTTTTAGGTTTGGCATTAAAGCGGTAAGCCCCATATGCTTAGCGGAAAGCATGGGAGCTTCAGTGGCCTACACTGTCATCTGGTATGGAAGACGGGGCGTCATCGACAAGGTGACCTTTGACGCTGAGAAGACGGCCAAAGATCATGCAATCGCCATGTTCCAGACCCGAAGGGGTGACGATGGCGTCGTATGCGTTGAAGTTCGCAAGGACAACGGCGCTGTCGTCTTTAGCCACGCGGAGAACTAGAGAATGCCAACCGGACCTAAAGGCCAGAAGCGGCCCGCCGACGTGATCGGCAACGCCGTCCGCGTCATGCGCATTGCAACAGGCGAGGAAGCCGACGAAATCGTTGAAGACGGCAAAGACCCTGCCGCCAAGGCGCTCGGCGCGAGGGGCGGAAAGAAGCGCGCTGAGAACATGACGCCAGAGCGGCGCGCAGAGATCGCCAAGAAGGCGGCTGCGAAGCGTTGGTCTAAGTAGGGTTTTTGTTGTCCTTGCCGCCAGTCAACGGTAGCTGAATTGTATGGCGAGCCGGAAGGCAAGGCGGTGCCACAGGAACGCCGCTACAGCCCCGCCGTATGCACTGGCGCGAAGAAGACCCGCATCGAAGGCCAGCCCGACCTGACGCACGTCAGCACGTCGCACGTCGAGCGCCAGAACCTCACCATGCGGATGCAGGTGCGCCGCTTCACTCGCTTGACCAACGCGTTTTCGAAGAAGTTCGATAACCACGTCCATATGGTCGCGCTGTACACGGTTTGGTACAACTTCATCCGCGTTCACAAGACGCTGAAAATGTCGCCGGCAATGGCCGCTGGCGTGTCGGCAACGTTGTGGTCGATGGACGATCTCTGCGGAATGATGGACGCCGTCGCGCCGAAACCGGGCAAGCGCGGACCGTACAAGAAACTCAAGGTGCCTGTCTCATGAAGGCCGAGTACAGAGGCTACCGTTTTACAAACTCCGCCATATTGGGGGAAGACCCGGCCACTTGGCTTCCAGACGATCCCGCTGACTTCTTGGTTGAAATAGACTTCTACGCTGGCGAAGCAGGCAAGGAAGGGTCAGACGCGTTCACGGCAACGGTTTGCTCGACAAATAGGTTTCTGCGGTCCCAGACAGAAAAGGTCTTTTCAGGCGGCGGCGTAATCTTCATGCCTAGGTTCGATCATCTAGAGCTGGAGAGTTTCCTGAGCGAACGTTGTGCGGTTGAGGGCGAGACGTGGAACGATATCGCCTTCCAGCTTTCCCGCTTAGGCGAATGGGAGTTTGAGTACCTGCTTGGAAATTCAAACTGAGACACTACCCGATTTTGGCGCGGCCGACCAGGTGATGACGCCGGAAACGATCAGCATGGCCGCGGCGACGATCGAAGCGAGAAAGAAATCGCCTGACATCTGGGCCAGAAACCCGGCGGCGATGGGGCCGATGATCTGGCCAAGGCCGAACGACGCCGTCATCAAGGCAAAGATGCGCCGGGGCGCCCTTGGCGCCTGCTGCCGCGCTGCCTGCAGGCCGAGCGCGGTGATGGCAATGAAGGTGCCGCCGAGCAGCAGGCCGCCAAGCAATGGCCCCGAATATCCGCCAAGCGCCACGCTGGCGGTGACGCCGATCACCTCGATGAAGCACGCCAGCGCATAGGCGCCATAGAGCCCGATCCGCGTGGCGATCTTCTGCCAGAGCCAGGTCGAGGGAAAGCCGGCGAGGCCGGCGACCATCCATACCATGGCCTCGAAAACGCGGCTGCCACCGCCTTGGCGCACGATGGCGACCAGGAATGTCGCGGTCACCACATAGCCAAACCCAAACAGGCCGTAGGCGACGATGACCTTCATCAGCGACCGGTCTTTCGGCAGTGCCGACTCGCGGGTGGTTTCGCCATTGGCGAGCGGGCCCTCGTTTGCCAGGAGCGCGACGACCACGAAACCACATGCCGAAATGGCCGCAGACCAGAGCCAGCCGGCCGCCCAGCCGGCATGCCCGGTGACCAGCACCGCCATCATCGCCGCCGATATCGCGATACCAAGGCCGACGCCGCCAAAATGCCAGGCCTGCAGGTCGCCACGACCGGCGGCGGCAATATGGCTGAAAACGATGCTGGCCATGAACACCATGACAAAGGCGCTGGCGAGACCCGCCAGAAAACGGATGACGAGAAAGGCGACCATTGTGTCGGTCAGCCCCATCAGCGCGGCAAGCACGGTGCTGGCGCCAAGACCTGTCAGCATCAGCAAACGCTCGCGCCCATGCGCCCAGCCGCCAGCCGCGGCAAGCGCCCCGACAAGGTAGCCGAGGTAATTGGCGGAAGCGATCCACCCGGCATCGGCCGGCGACAGATGCAGTTCTTCCATCATGCCGGGCAGGATCGGCGTGTAAACGAAACGGCCGATGCCCATGGCGACGGCCATGGCAATCATGCCTGCGAAGGCGAAGCGCAGCGCTGTGGAGTTGGCCGATTTCATTGCAGCGCACAATAAATGCAGCGACCGCCGAAACAATCCGCCTTTCATTGGGCCAGCGGGGCCTCAGCGCGCCATGCTCCGCTTGACTTTTGCATGATCCCGAACGCGCGACGTCCGCTCAGCAGCGCCCACGGAAACCGACGCGAAATGAAGCGGTCTCATGCACGGTCCGCCGCGCCGTCAGCCTGAACGGCACGTCAGCGAGTTCACGCTGCGACATGGCGTTCAGCACTGGATGCGACAGCGGGTCGGTCAGCCACCTCTGCGTATCGCGGTCGCAGAGTGGCTCATGCGACGCATTCGCGGCGAACATCACCTTCAGCGACGACAGCATCCTCAGCATTTCCGGCTCCGCGGGTCTGTCTCTCCTCAACAAGGTCTGTCGTTTCGGTCTGTCTTTCAATTGAGATTCCGGTCGGATCGGTTTAGAAAAACTCAAATGGCCATGCTCAACCGCGTCCATCTCAATGGGCTTCGCGCCGTCGAAACCGTCGCCCGTCTCGGATCGCTGGCGGCGGCCGCCGGCGAGCTCAACGTTTCCGTCAGCGCCGTCAGCCAGCAGATAAGCCGCACCGAAAAGCAACTCGGCCAGGCGCTGTTCGAGCGTACGGCGAGCGGTCTGGTCCTGACCGAATTCGGCGCCATCTTCGCCACCCGCCTCGGCGCGGGGTTTCGCGAGCTTGCCCACGCGGTGGCGATGGCGGACGAAGCGACCCAATGCACGCTGGTGGTTTCGGTGGCACCGGCCTTCGCCTCGAAATGGCTGCTGCCGCGGCTGTCGCGCCACTTCGCCCGGCATCCCGACGTGCTGCTGCGCATCGACGCCTCGGTGCGGCTCACCGATCTCGATCACTCGGACATCGACATCGCCATCCGGCTTGGCGACGGCAAATGGCCGGGCGGGCGAGCAGAACTGCTTTTGGCGCAGGAGATCTTCCCGGTCTGCGCGCCATCGATCGCTGGCAAATTGCAATCGATCGAAGATTTGGCGCTGACCTGCGCCATCACCGACGAACGGGCGATGATCAACTGGGAAAGCTGGTTCGCCGCCGCCGGCGTTCCGCCCGTCACCTTCCAGAAAGGCGCGCGCTTTACCGATCCGATGCTGTGTCTGGAATCGGCGATCGCCGGCCATGGCGTGATGCTGGGCTGGCAGTTGCTGACGGCCGATGCACTGGCCGACGGGCGGCTGGTGGCGCCGTTCGGGGTCCGCGCCCAGAGCGGGCTCGGCTATTGGCTGGTCACCTCGTCAGCCAAGACCGAAAGCCGCAAGGTCCGGGACTTCAAGGTCTGGATCAAGGAAGAGATCGAGGCGACGATGGCGCAGTTCGGATCGGCGACTGCAGGACCCGCTGGCACGAACGCGGTGGAAAGCGGCGTGGCACCGGTCTATGTTGAACGAGACATCCCACTACGACAGGCAGGATCATGACCACACATTCGCGCGGCGTTTCCGCAACGATCGACCCGGTGAAGCTCGACAGGCTGGCGGAAGTCGCCATCAAGGTGGGATTGCAATTGCAGCCCGGCCAAGATCTGGTGCTGACCTCGTCGATCGCGGCGCTGCCGCTGACCAGGCGCATCGTCGAGCATGCCTACAAGGCCGGCGCCGGATTGGTGACGCCGATCTTCAACGATGACGAGATAACGCTGGCGCGCTACCGCTTCGGCGCCGATGCCGGCTTCGACCGCGCCGCCGGCTGGTTGTATGAGGGCATGGCGAAGGCCTTCTCCAACAATGCGGCCCGGCTTGCCGTGCGCGGCGAGGATCCCTCGCTGCTGTCGGCGCAGGACCCGGCCAAGGTGGCGCGCGCCAACAAGGCCAATTCGGTGGCCTACCAGCCGGCGCTGGAAAAGATCACCGGCTTCGACATCAACTGGAACATTATCGCTTATCCCGATCTGGCCTGGGCCAGGCAAGTCTTCCCGGACGACGCCGACGATGTCGCCGTGGCGAAGCTCGCCGACGCTATCTTCGCCGCCTCGCGGGTCGATGTCGAGGATCCGATTGGCAACTGGAAGGCGCATAACGTAGCGCTGCGCGGCCGCACTGAATGGCTCAACGGCCATAATTTCCACGCCCTGCACTTCACCGGACCGGGCACCGACCTGACGGTCGGGTTGGCAGACGGCCATGAGTGGATGGGCGGCGCCTCGACGGCCAAGAACGGCATCACCTGCAACCCCAACATCCCGACCGAGGAAGTCTTCACCACGCCGCATGCAAGGCGTGTCGAAGGCCATGTCTCCTCAACGAAGCCGCTGTCCTACCAGGGCACGCTGATCGACGAGATCTCGGTGCGTTTTGAGGCAGGCAGGATCGTCGAGGCCAAGGCGTCCAAGGGCGAGGACGTCTTGAAGAAAGTGCTCGACACCGACGAAGGCGCACGCCGCCTCGGCGAAGTGGCGCTGGTGCCGCATTCCTCGCCGATCTCGGCCAGCGGCCTGCTGTTCTTCAACACGCTGTTCGACGAGAACGCCGCCTGCCACATCGCGCTCGGTCAGTGCTATTCGAAATGCTTCGTCAATGGCGCCTCGCTCAGCCAGGACGAGATCGCGGCGCGCGGCGGCAACAAGAGCTTCATCCACATCGACTGGATGATCGGTTCGGACAAGATCGACATTGACGGCGTCAACAAGGATGGCAGCCGCGTGCCGGTGATGCGCAAAGGTGAGTGGGCCTGAGCGAGCCGCAGAGGGGTGATGGCCTTCGACATCAAGCTAAAGCGCGTCTATGAAACGCCGGAACCCGGCGATGGCCAACGCGTCCTGGTCGACCGCATCTGGCCGCGCGGCGTCAGCAAGGAGGACGCCGCGCTGACGCTATGGCTGAAGGACATCGCACCGAGCGACGACCTGCGCAAATGGTTCGGCCATGAGCCGGCGCGTTGGGAAGAGTTTCAGCGGCGGTATCGAGCCGAGCTGGATAACAATGACGATGCGGTGACGGTGCTGCGCACTCTGCTTGATAAAGGCCGGGTGACGTTGCTCTACGGAGCGCATGACGAGGCGCACAACAATGCAGTGGCGCTGGCGGGGTACCTGCGGGGGGATTGAAGCGGTTTTCGAAAGCTGGCGGGACAGCGCCCCCCTCTGTCCTGCCGGACATCTCCCCCACAAGGAGGGA
>NZ_VFVC01000030.1:0-70712 GCF_006441575.1 Mesorhizobium sp. B2-4-12 | reverse complement strand
CGCAGCTGGATGGGCACCGCCTTCGGCGGCGCGCGCGGCCGCACCGACGTGCCCAAAATCGTCGACTGGTACATGGATGGCAAGATCCAGATCGACCCGATGATCACTCACACGCTGAAGCTCGAGGACATCAACAAGGGGTTCGACCTCATGCATGAGGGCAAGTCGATCCGAAGCGTCGTCGTTTACTGAAGACAGCCACACGCCGCCAGCCAGGACCGGCTCGAATCCTACGATTGCCTCCGGGCCCGATGGACGGCCAGGAAATCCGGCGCCTTGCGGGCATAGTCACGGAAACGCCAAGGCTTTTCGCGGCCTCCAGCCTCCCGGCCAGGTCAGCGTGTTCCCAAAGCCCGGCGTCAACCGGCGGCGTTATCGAGGTGCACCCCGACTACGTCGCCGGCGCTGTTTGCGCTCTCCAGGCTAGTGCCCTTGAGGCTTCGGCTTGGGAGATCGGAGCAAAAGCGCCAGGGGAACAAGCAAGGCCGTCGCCACCGCGCAATAACGGAAGACGTCGACATAGGCGAGCAGTGACGCCTGGCGGGCGATGAGCTGGCCGATCCAGCCGATGGCTTGCTGCTTGGCTTCGACCAAGGGCGAGCCCTGGGCGACGAAATGGTCGGTCACCTGGCGAAGAACCTGTTGATACGTCGCGGACGATTGTGCCGTGTGGGCGATCAGATCGGATTGATGCAATTGCGCGTTTTGAGCGATTACGGTGTTGGACAACGACACGCCGACGCTGCCGCCGATGTTGCGGGCGACGTTGATCAGGGCCGAGGCCTGGTTGGTCTGCTGCGGCCGCAGGCCGACATAGGACGCGGTCGAGATCGGAATGAAGAGGAAGGGCAATCCGATCATCAGGAAGACGCGGGCGAAGGCGAAGAAACGGAAGCTGGCGTCCGGCGTCAGCGACGTCATATGCCATAGCGCGACCGCCACCACCGACATGCCGAACATGATCAGGTATTTGGGCTGGACGATACCAGCGGCAAACCCCGAAACCGGCATCAGCACCAGCATGGCGATGCCGCCCGGCATCATCGACAAGCCCGACAGCGTCGCCGTGTAGTCGAAGGCGGTCTGCTGCAGCTGCGGCATCAACTGCGTGGTGGAGAACAGGACGGCGCCGACCGCCATCATCACCAGGAACGATGTGCCAAACTGGCGGCTGAAGAGCAGCCGTATATCTACGATCGGGTCGTCGCGGCTCAGTTCCCATGGGATGAGCAGCAGGAACGAGATCGCCGAGATCCCGGCGAAAATGGTGATGAAGGTCGATGCGAACCAGTCGTTGCGCTGCCCCTCGTCAAGAAAGATTTCCAGGCAGCCAAGCGCCAGGGCGACCAGCAGGAAGCCGACCCAGTCGATCTTCAGGCCGCCGCGCAGCCTCTCCTGGCGTTCGTCCTCGAGTACCTTAGGCTCAACCAGCAACCACTGGACCAGCGCCACCGACAGGATGCCGAACGGCACGTTGATGAAGAAAATCCAGTGCCAGGAGAAATGGTCGGTCAGCCAGCCGCCAAGGGTCGGTCCGACCGTCGGCGCGACGATGACGGCGATACCGTAGAGGGCGAATGCCTGCGAGCGCTTTTCCGGCGGAAAGGTGTCGGCCAGGATGGATTGTTCGCTTGGCGCCATGCCCCCGCCGCCGAGGCCTTGCAGGATCCTGAACAGGATCAGCATTTGGAGATTCGGGGCCAGTCCGCACAGCAGCGATGCGAGCGTGAAGGTCGCGACGCAAAACATGTAGTAGCGCTTGCGGCCGACAACGCTGGCCAGCCAGCCGCTGACCGGAATGATGACGGAATTGGCGACAAGGTAGGTCGTGATGATCCAGGTGCTTTCATCCACGCCGGCCGCCAGGCTGCCGGCGATGTTGCGCAGCGCCACATTGGCGATGGAGGTGTCGAGCACCAGCATGAAGGTGGCGATGGAGACCACGATGGCGATGAGCCAGGGATTGCGGCCCCCGGCGGCGGAGCGGCTCTCGTCTTGCCTGCGCGTCGCTTCGCCGGTCATCGCACCTTGACCGTCGGCACCACCGAAAGGCCGGGGCCCAGGAGCACGTCAGGCGCATTGTCGAAGACGATCTTGACCGGCACACGCTGCACGACCTTGACGAAGTTGCCGGTGGCGTTTTCCGCTGGCAACAGGCTGAAGGCGGTGCCGCTGCCGGCCTGGATGCTGTCGACATGGCCATGGAACGTCTTGTCGGGATAGGCGTCGATGTCGATGTCGACCGGCTGTCCGGCCCGCATCAGATCGAGTTGGGTCTCCTTGAAGTTCGCCTTCACCCAGACCTCGTTGGGAACGAACATCATCAGCACCTGGCCCGGCTGGGTATAGGTGCCGATGGCGGCCGAAATGTCTGTTGCCCGTCCGGCGACAGGCGCGGTTATGGTGGTGCGTGCCAACGCCGTACGGGCCTGGTTCTGGGTGGCTTCTGCCTGCCGGAGCTTGGCTTCGCTGGTTTTGGTCTGCGCCTGCAGCACGGAAACCTGGCTCTTCGCCGCGGCCACGTCGGCCACCGTGCTGTCGAGCGTTGCCTGGTCCTGCCGCAGCGTCGATGCCGCCTGCTGTGCCTGCTGTTGCGTCGCTGTCCCCTTGGCCAGCAATTCGCGATTGCGCTGGTCCTCCGCCTTGGCGAAGTCGACGGCCGCCTGCGCCTGGGCAACCTGCTTCTGCGTCGCGTCGATCTTGGCGTTTTGCGCCTCGATCTGGGCCGCGACGTTGGCGATGTCGGCTTGCGCGGCGGCCACGCCGGCGTCGGCCTGGTCGAGCGATGCGCGGTAGTCGCTGTCGTCGATGCGCAACAGGACATCACCCTTGCGCACCGGCTGATTGTCGGTGACGGCCACATCGGTGATGCGCCCGGCGATTTCGGCGGCGACGGTGACCGTACGGGCATCGATGAAAGCATCATCCGTGGATTCGTACTGACGGGCATTGAGCCACCAGACAATGCCTGCCGCCACGATCAGCAGCAGCACGAGGAAAATGGCGGCCGTCGCATAGGGATGGCGCCTGGGAAAGCCGCGCAGACTGGTGTCCTGCGGCGGAGCATCCGGCTTTGCCGTGTCGCCATCGCGAGGTCCTTTCTCGCGCACCTGGTCTGGCGCGGTTCGCGTCTCATCAACGCGCTCAGCTTTTCGTTCAGCTCTTTCGATTTTTGTGTCCAAGGGAACAGCCTTCGGGCTACCGATGCCTTCGTCGACGCCAGAGGCGGACGCAAATCAACGATGCGTCCCGGCAAAAGGTTCCTGTTCGAAGGGCGTCCTGCGCTCAGCGCCTAACCGATCGCAAAGCGCAGAATGATTGCCAGCACCACGATGCCGACCAGCCCGGCGATGAAGATGATCCGACGTGCGCGCGTCCTCAGGATGATTTCGCCTTGCGGGCGTCTTGCGCGGAAAAGATCGGTCCTTCGTTCTCTCGGCGGGTTTCTTGGTCGTTCATACTCGCCTCCTGCTCGGCACAGAACCGCCGCAGAGGGAAGGAGGGAGGTTCCCGCCGGGGTAGGCCTGCCAGAGAGGAATTCAATCACAGAGACGTGAGGCGGGGAACCTTGTGACATCTCGCTGGTTCGGGCCGCTCAAGCCAGCCGCCCAGCCGGGAGCCAGCCATGCCCAAGGTCATATCAACCGGCACTTCCACCGTTTCGAAAGTCAGCCGGCGCAGCTTCATGAGCGGGTCCGTTCTTGCAGCGGCGACAATGCCGATCGTTGCCCAGTCGGCGAAAGCCGAGGAGTCGCCATCCGACGGTCAGGACAACGCGCGCGCGCTTGCGGCGGTTTCGCTGCGCGTCAACAGGCAGTCCTATAACTTTGCCCTCGACAATCGCACCAGTCTGCTGGATGCGCTGCGCGACCATGCCGGACTTGCCGGTACCAAGAAAGGCTGTGACCACGGTCAATGCGGTGCCTGCACCGTTCTCGTCGACGGCAGGCGGGTGCTCTCGTGCCTAAGCTTCGCGGTCATGAACGAAGGCCGCGACATTACCACCATCGAGGGGCTTGCCGCCGCCGACGGCAGTCTGCATCCGATGCAACAGGCCTTCATCGACAATGATGCTTTCCAATGCGGCTATTGCACGCCGGGCCAGATCATGTCCGCCATCGGCTGCGTCAACGAAGGCCATGCGGGATCGGAAGATGATATCCGCGAATATATGAGCGGCAATCTTTGCCGGTGCGCCGCCTATCCGAACATCGTCGCGGCTATTGTCCAGGCGCGGGACGAAACGAGGAGGTCCTGACATGCGGCCCTTCGTCTACGAAAGACCTGCCGACGTCTCCGCCGCGGTTGCGATCGCCTCGCGTTTTGCTGACCAGCAGGATCAGCCGACGAAAGCCGACGTTCAGTTCATCGCCGGCGCCACCAACCTTGCGGACTACATGAAACTCGGCGTTGCCACGCCCAAGCGGCTGCTCGATCTGAACGCCCTGAGAGAACCGACCTTGCGACAGATCAAGATCGGTGACGGCATCATCCGTTTCGGGGCATTGGTTCGAATGGGTGAGGCAGCCGACAACGACGATGTCAGACGAATCTGCCCTCTGCTCTCCGAAAGCCTGAAACTCGCCGCCAGCGGTCAGATCCGCAATATGGCCAGCCTTGCGGGCAACGTCTTGCAACGAACGCGATGCGAGTATTTCCGCGAGACCTCTTGGCCCTGCAACAAACGCGATCCAGGTTCCGGCTGTGCGGCAATGGAAGGGTTCAACCGCCAGCATGCCGTGCTCGGCACAAGCGATGACTGTATCGCCACCTATCACGGCGATTTCGCCCAGGCGTTGATTGCGCTCGATGCCACCGTCGAGATCGCGGGAAAGCGCGGCGCGCGCAGAATGGAGTTCGCCAAGCTTCATCGTCTTCCCCGCGATACCCCCGACATTGAAACAAATCTTGCGCCAGACGACGTCATCGTCGCCATCGAGGTGCCTTTCGCGGCATGGTCACGCCGCTCGCACTATCTGAAGATACGCGACCGCGAGTCCTATGCATTCGCCTTGGCTTCGGCGGCCGTCGCCCTCGATCTGGACGGCAATAAGATCAGGCATGCGCGAATAGCCTTGGGCGGCGTGGCGACGGTGCCTTGGCGGGCAAAAGCCGCGGAAGAGGCGCTGCAGGGCAAAACGCTCGATCAGGAGGTGGCCGAGACGGCCGCCGACGCCGCTTTCGCGGAAGCGCAGCCGAGGCGATACAACGCCTTCAAGATACCACTTGGCAAACGCACTTTGGTGCGGGCGCTGCTCGAAACACGCGATATGAAGGTCTGACTATGAACCAAGCCGCTCCCGCGCCGAAGGAGAATATGGGCCAGCCGGCTCCCCGTATCGACGCCCGTCTGAAGGTGACCGGCCAGGCCGGCTATTCCGCCGACCTTGCCGCCGGGAATGTCGCCTATGCCGCGCTTGCAACCAGCACGATTGCCAAAGGCGCGATCCAGGCTCTTCACCTTGACAGGGCTCGAGCCGTCCCCGGCGTGCTCGACATCGTCAGCATCGGCGACATGGATCGGTTCGAAAAGCCGAAATTCGGCAATACCGGCGCTAGTTCGATCGGTCCGTTGCACGACAAGACCGTTTTCCATGACGGCCAGATCATTGCCCTGACGGTCGCCGAGAGCTTCGAGGCAGCCGAAGAGGCCGCGATGCTGATTGAGGCCGACTACGCGCGGGAAAGTCCGAGCGCAAGCTTCGATTCCCAGGGAACCATGATCGAACCGGCCGCCGGCAAGAGCCCGATGTACAAGGAGGACGCCAAGGTCGGTGACTTCGATTCCGCCTATGCCTCGGCCGAAGTGAAGATCGATCAGAAATATTCGACACCCACCCAACATCACAATCCAATCGAGCTCTTTTCAACTACGGCATGGTGGCAGGGTGACCAGCTCACCGTGCATGAACCCAGCCAGAACGTCACCGGCTGGAAGATCGAGCTGGCGAGGCAGCTGAAGATCGATCCGGCCAATGTGCGTGTCATCAGCCCCTATGTTGGCGGTGCATTCGGTTCCAAGGGACCGATGACGGCTCGTACGGCGATCGTGGCGGTCGCCGCTCGTCGTGTGGGTCGGCCGGTGCGCTGCGTGGTCAGCCGCATGCAGGCTTTCGGCACGCAGACCTATCGGGCAGAAACCCGTCACCGCATTCGTATCGGAGCAGGCAAGGACGGTCACATCACCGCATTCGCGCATGAGGGCTGGGAGGTCACGTCCCGGCCTGATCCCTACGTTGTCGGCGGCGCCTCCGCCACTGCCCGCATGTACAACTATGGCTCGGTGCTGACGCATGTCTCGCTGGTCCATGCCGACCGGAACACGCCGGGTTATATGCGATCGCCGCCCGAGACGCCCTATGTCTATGCGCTGGAAAATGCCATGGACGAAATGGCGGTGGCGCTTGGCATGGATCCGATCGAATTCCGACGCATCAATGAGCCGCAGAAAGAGCCGATCGGCGGAAAACCCTTTTCCAGCCGGTCGCTGCTCAAATGCTACGAACAGGCCGCCGGGGCGTTCGGCTGGTCGAGGCGCGAGGCAAGAGTAGGTTCGATGCGCGACGGGGACTGGCTGGTCGGCATGGGATGCGCGACCGCCATTTACCCGACTGCTGTCGCTCCATGTGCCGCCCGCATTCGCCTGACCGCGGATGGCCAGGTCCGGGTGCAGTGCGGCTCGCACGAAATCGGCACCGGCGTGCGCACCGTGGCCGGGCAGATGGCCGCCGAACGTCTCGGCGTCGATTTGGACAAGGTCAGCGTCGAAATGGGTGACAGTGCCCTGCCGCCGGCACCGGTGTCGGGAGGCTCGATCTCCACCGCCAGTGTCTGCTCGGCGGTTCTCAAGGCGTGCGATGCCGTGCGTCAAAAACTGTTTGCGGCCGCCGTGGGCGAGGGTGGTGCGCTGGCCGGTTCCGGCAATGCGAAGCTCGACATGGCAGGAGAAAAGATCGTTGCCGACGACGGCAAGTCGGCAGCTTTGTCGGACGTCTTCAAGACGATGCAGATCGGTGCGATCGAGGAATATGCCGAATTCGCGCCGCGGGGTTCCTCGCCGGAGGCGCTGAAGAAACTCTATGCCGGGGAGTCGGAGTTCCACGGCGGCGACCAGGACAAGGATTCGGTGAAATATGCTTTCGGCGCGGAGTTCGTCGAGGTTCGGATCAACAGCTATACGCGGGAAGTTCGGGTACCACGAATGGTCGGTGCCTTTGCCGCTGGGCGCATCATGAACACGCGAACCGCCCGGAGCCAATTGATGGGCGGCATGATCTGGGGCATCGGTCAGGCCCTTCATGAAGCGACGGAGATCGACCAGCGCCACGCGCGCTACGTCAACCGCGACCTGCAAGACTATCTGGTCCCCGTCAACGCCGACATCAAGGAGGTGGAGGTGATCCTGGTTCCGGAAATCGATCACGAGGTCAATCCAGCCGGCGTCAAGGGACTGGGTGAGCTCGGCAATGTTGGAACCGCGGCCGCCGTGGCAAGCGCGGTCTATCATGCAACGGGAAAACGCATTCGCGACCTGCCGATCAGGATCGAGGATCTTGTCGCTTGACCACGATGCCGGATTGGCATGCCTTGCCGGCTCGTATCCGTGGCAGCACGTGGATGAGCGGTTGAACCTACTCTTCCGGCGCTGTGGCTGGAGCGGTGTAACGCCGGCGCACCGCGTCGAGCACGACCTTGCGGCTCTCTTGCGGCGATAGCGTCTTATCCTTTTCAGCGGCGGCCGTTTCGCGCGCCAGGTCCTTGTCCCTGATCTGGTGGCGAAACCATTCGGAATAGTCGCCGGCGCGTAAATGATAGTCCCAGGTCTTGTCGTCGATGCCCTCCGCCATCTGGGCGAAAATCATCAGATTGTGCGCCCGCAGGTTCATCGCATTGTCGGGACCTTTGAAATAGAAGCTGCCAGCCTCGTCGAGTTGGCCTTCGGCATATTTGCGGCTGTGTCGCCTGAGCGACTGGCGCGGTTCGATCACCTTCACGGTCATTGGTTTCTTGCCCATTTGCGGGCGCCAGAACAGCACGCGGTCGCCCTTTGGCGAAGGCATTTGCCTTGGCGGTTCGGTTCTCGTTTCACGACAGAATGTCTGGATGACGCTCTTGGCTGTTGGGCCAACGCCGATCACCGCCGTCACCAGGCTCAGAACATCCGCCGAGACCGCCTCCGGATGCACGGTGATGAGGATCGTGCCCGGCAATTCCAGGGACAGCACGGCACGGGTATCGTCGCGCCGGCTGGGCAGAAGATGGTGCGCTTCGTCGATGACCAGCCAATGCGGCCTTGCCGTTCGATAACGGAAATTGCCCAGGCCCGGCAGCAGGTCGGCGAAGAAGTCGGGGCGTTCGTCGACACGCAGAGCCAGTCCGTTGACAATCACATTGGTGTCAGGCTTTTCGATCAGATCGAGCACTTGCTGCTTTGTCGGCACGCTCGAACCGTCGCCCAGCCCGACCGCACCTTGAAGGCCGTCATAGTCGCCTTCCGGATCGAAAATGCAGAACTGAAAACCGGCCTCGACGAACCGTTCGGTGAGCGCCGTGGCCAGCGTCGATTTGCCGATGCCGGAACTGCCCGCGATCAGCACCGTATCGGTCGGCGACAGATGGATGTCCTTGCCGCCTGCCGTTCCGAGCAGGATGCCGTCGCGGCCCTCTTTCACGATAGCGCGATCCTGCTTGATCAGTTTGCTGATAAGTTCCTCGACGCCCTTGCCGCGTGCGCCGCGCGTCACGAGATCGGCGGTGTCTTTCACCGCCGGCAGCGCGTTGTCGACGGCGACGCTGCAGCCGCAGGCTTTCAGGAAGGCGTGGTCGTTTTCGGCATCGCCAACCGCCACCACATTGAGCGGCGACAGGCGAAGGTCCTCCAGCACGGCGGCAAGCCCGGTCGCCTTGTTGATGCCGCTCGGCAGGATCATCACCGCGCCCTTGTTGAAGATGATCTCGAGTTCCAGTCCCAGTTTCTTGATGACCTCGAGCACCGTTGCCTGGTGAGGCTCCCAGGTGGCTACGATCGAGCGCCCGACCGAAAGCGGCTTGACGCCGCCCTTCTTCAGCGCGGCGACAAAGTCGGGCGAGGGCGCCGGTGAAATGGTGCGCTCTTCTTCGCTGGCCGGCGTATAGACCAACGCCCCATTTTCGGCGACGACCTTGTCGAACAGCGCCATCTCGGGAAAGACCTGCTTGAGGTCGGGCAATTCGCGGCCGGTGACCAGGATAAGCTTTCGACCGGTCTTTTTCAGCCGCTCGAGCGCGGAGATGGTCTTTTTTGAGACAGTCCCGTTATATGCAAGAGTGCCGTCGTAATCCGTCGCCAAGGCTATGAAATACATCTCACCGACCTTTCACGGCCGCACGCCGACAGGCTGCTGGTCGACGGATCAAAGAGTACCGATTGTTGCGCTGGCGTTGCTTGGCGGCCTAGCCGGCGATTTGCGATTTCATCTGGCATGGCTGTCTCCCGGTCTGGAGAACGAACAACGCCTGTCGGACAAAAAAGTTTACGTCCTTCACACCATTCCTTTGTCGGTCGCCCCTGGCGGCGGTGCCTGGACGCGTGATTGCGCAAGGCATGGCCGCCACCAATCTACAGCGGGCGCGGCCGACAGGGCACGCCGACGGAGCATTCCAGTGCGTCGCGATCCCATTTGCCGAGGTCGGCCGCCACCTCGTAGGTGCTCTGCAGAAACAACATGAGCGTGGCTTCCGGATCCCGCGCCCGGCGCACGGCATCGTAGGGCAGGAGGAATTCACCGAACTCCTTGGAAAAGAACGCCTGTGGTGGCTGGACAGCAGCCGATGCATAGCCTTCCGGCGCCGGATAGGCATAGGAATAGAAGGTTAGGTAGTCGATCGGGCCGCCACCCGGCCAAAACCCGGCGCTGCACACCTCGTGCGAATATGCTTCGCGGGCCACCGTGTCCGGCAGGCCGGGCACGCTGCCGGGATGCAGCGGTGCCCGCCTGCCCGAAAAGCGCGTGACCGCGAGGTCGAAACCGCCCCAGAAGAAATGCACGGGACTGACTTTGCCCAGGAATCCCGTGCGAAATCGCGAAAAGACCGCGTGCGTCGAAAGCAGGATGCGCCAGAAGCGGTTGGCATAGTCGCGATCGTAAGCGGCATGAACACGGTCCTGATCGAACGGGATGCCGTCGGCGATCTCGGACGGTTGGGTGAAGATCGGCGTGGCGAGCCCGAGTTCGTCCAGCGCGAGCGTTACTTCGCCATAGAACTCCGCCACGGTTTTGGGTGCGAGCATGATTTGCCGGATGTGACCCTCGCTCGTCCTCAGCCACAGCAGATGGTCTATGAAATCGAAATCGATCTGAAATGCTCGCCCACCCATGGAGATCGGCGAGGTCGTCAAGCCGCGAGCGGTCACGTAAAGCGGCACATGCCAGGAATGGTTCAGCCAGGGCTCGCGCATCAAGCGGATCTTGCCGACGATCTGGGTCCATAAGTGGAGGGTCTCGTAAGTGTCCTTCCAGGCTGCGTAAGGCAGGTCCGGCCAGCGTTCCAGATCATCGGCAGACGACAAGGTCTTCTCCCTTCGTTGAGGCTCCGGACGGGCGCGTGCGTCTCCCGTCGGAAGATAATCCATCTGCCCGCCACGCCCGCTAACCGCAAGCTACGATGGAGGCACTATATGGGGACCGCCCGACGATTGGCCAGCCCGGCACAAGGCGATCGCCACCCAGAACCATGGTGCCGCATTGGCCTCGTTGGTCGGGGAGCAATGCACGTGTTCGCATCTCTCCGGCTTGACTGGCACAGCAATGTGGTCTCAGCGAGCGGTTCGATTACCGTTCGGCCACCAGCACCTGCTCGAGGTAATCGCTGAATGCACGCGCTTTCTGCGAAGGGCGCCGCCCTGCCGGGAAGACCACATATGCGGTTGTAGGCTCGAGCCGATAATCGGCCAGGACCTCCACCAATCTCGCGGAGGCGAGTTCTTCGGCGCACATCCATGCCGAGGCGATCGCGATGCCGAGGCCGGCGCTCGCGGAGGCAACTGCGCCTGTCGCCGAACGGGTCCGCACCCGCGGATCGACCGGGTGGACCTCGATCACCCCATCGCGATGGGCCGTCCAATTCTGCTCGCCGCCGTCGCCCGGGCCGCCGACGAGATGATGCTGAGCAAGGTCGGCAAGGGTCCTCGGCGTGCCACGGCGCGCAAGGTAGTCGGGCGAAGCGACGAAGAGGCGACGGGCGGTGGCAAGCTTGCGCGCCACGAAGCTGGAATCCGGCTGATTGCCGAGACGAAGCGCCATGTCGGCGCCCTCGGCAACGAGGTTCTCGTAGCGGTCGGACATCATGAGATCGATCTTGAGCTGGGGATGCCGATCGAGGAAACCAGGCAAAAGCGGCACGATCTGCCTGGCGCCGAAGGTCGCCGGCAGCGCCACACGCAGAACGCCGGACAGCCTGTCCGCGCCGCGCGCGGCGTTTTCCGCTTCCTCGACGCCCGCAAGCGCCTCGCGCGCCCTGGAAAGCAGCGCTTCGCCTGCATCGGTGAGAGAGAGCTGGCGCGTAGTCCGCGTCAGCAGCTTGACGCCGAGCCGCTCCTCGAGCGCCGCCACCGTGCGCGAGACGGAAGGCTGTGACAACGCGAACTCGCGGGCCACTTTGGAAAAGCTTCCAGTCTCGACCGTGCGGACGAAAATCGCAAGTTGCTGAAGCCGATCATTCATACTGGACACGTATATATCATATGATGCGAGCGGCGCTACTCGCTGCCTGATGCATGATTTATCTCCTGACCAACGCGCCGATTGGCGGCGGTTCACAGGAAGGAGAAAGATCATGGATGAGTTGAAAGGCAAGGTAGCGATCGTCACCGGCGCCTCGAAAGGGATCGGCGCGGCAATCGCCCGGCAATTCGCAAAGGCGGGCGCCGCGGTGGTGGTCAACTACGGCTCGAGCAAGGAAGACGCGGACAGGGTGGTTGGCGACATCCTGCGCGACGACGGCAAGGCCGTTGCGATCCAGGCCGATGTCAGCAAGGGCGCCGACGTGAAGCGGCTCTTCGCCGAGACGAAGGCCACCTTCGGTACGCCCAGCATCCTCGTCAACAATGCCGGCGTATACCGTTTCGGGCCGCTGGAGGAGGTGACGGAAGCGGAATTTCATCGCCAATTCGATACCAACGTGCTGAGCACGATCCTGATGACGCAGGAAGCGGCAAGGGCTTTTGACGGCCATGGCGGCAGCGTGATCAATCTCAGTACGATTTCGAGTGCCAACCCAGTACCGAATTCGGTCGTCTATTCGGCCTCCAAGAGTGCGGTGGACACCGTCACCAAGGCGCTCGCCAACGAACTCGCCGGCCGCAAGATCCGCGTCAACGCGATCGCCCCGGGCATCACGGAAACCGAAGGCCTGGCGGTCGCGGGCATTGAGGGCGAGACCGCCAGGACCATCGGCGCGACATTGCCGATGGGACGGCTTGGACAGCCGGACGACATCGCACGCGTGGCCGTGTTCCTCGCCTCCGACCAGTCCGCCTGGCTGACGGGCGAACGCATCACCGCCTCCGGCGGGCAGCGCTGACGGCTTGCCTGGCGAGCCGGCATCTAGCGCGAAGAGCGGCGGCAGGCGAGCGGACTCGTCCGCTCGCCGTCGGATGTGCCATTATCCTTTCCGGAATGCAGCGGAGAAAGCTCATGTCCCAACCAGAACATTATGATTTCCTGATCCTCGGCAGCGGCCAGGGCGGCAAGGCGCTTGCCTGGCATCTTGGCCGATCCGGCCAGCGGGTCGCGGTCGTCGAACGCCGCTGGGTCGGCGGCTCCTGTCCCGCCGTCGCCTGCCTGCCCAGCAAGAACGAGGTGTGGAGCGCCCGCGTCGCGCACCTCTCCCGCAACGCCGCCCAGTTCGGCACGTCGACCGGTCCCGTCTCGACCGACATGGCCAAGGTCCGCCGGCGCAAGCAGGAGATGGTCGAGCGCGAGATCGCCTTTCATCTCGATGCCTACAAGACCAGCGGCGCGGAACTGATCATGGGCAGCGGGCGCTTCGTCGGCCCGAAGACGATCGAAGTTGCGCTGAACGAAGGCGGCATGCGCCTGCTCAGTGGCGACAAGGTCGTCATCAATGTCGGTACGCATGCGGCGATCCCCAGCATTCCCGGAATCGGGGAAGCCCAGCCGCTCACCCATATCGGTGCCCTTGAGTTGGACGCCTTGCCGCCGCATCTCATCGTGCTCGGCGGCGGTTATGTCGGGCTGGAAATGGCGCAGGCCTATCGACGCTTCGGTAGCCGGGTGACTGTGATCGAAGCCGGACCTCAGCTTGTCGGCCGCGAGGACCGCGACATCGCCGAGGAGATGCAACGGCTTCTCGAGGGCGAGGGCATCGAGTTCCATGTTGGCGCCGAACCTCTTGCGGTGCGCGGCCGCTCCGGCGAAGAGGTCAGCGTGACGGTGCGCACCGCTTCGGGCGAGCGGACAATCGAGGGCAGCCATCTGCTCGTTGCCGCCGGTCGCATCCCGAACACCACCGGCATAGGCCTCGACGAGGCCGGCGTCATGCTGGACGCCCGTGGCTTTATCCGTGTCAACGAACGGCTGGAGACGGCCGCACCCGATGTCTGGGCGCTCGGCGAATGCGCCGGCAGTCCGCAGTTCACGCATATATCGGTCGACGACTTCCGTATCATCAGGGATAATCTGGCCGGCGGACACCGCAGCACACGCGACCGGCTGGTGCCCTACACCATGTTTACCGATCCGCCGCTCGCCCGCATCGGCCTGAGCGAGGGCGAGGCGCAACGCCAGGGCGTCATCGTGCGTGTCGCCAGGCTGCCGATGAGCGCTGTGCTGCGCACCGAGGCGACGGACGAAACGCAGGGGTTCATGAAGGTGGTCGTTGGCGGCGATGACGACCGCATCCTCGGCTTCACGATGATCGGTTCCGAGGCCGGCGAGGTTCTGGCGACGGTGCAGACGGCGATGCTGGCGAACCTGCCCTATCCAAAGCTGCGCGACGCCGCCATCACGCACCTGACGATCGCCGAGGGACTTGGGCCGCTGCTGGGCAATGTGCCGCCGAGGTCCGGGCAACATGTCGAATGAGGACGCCGCGCCATAGTCGGGATCCGCCTTCGTGCAATTCTCGATGCGGCGCTGCCTCACCTCGGCCCTGGCATTGCCCATCCGAAGTCCACCACGTCAATGCTGGCCCGCCCCGGCTGGAGCCGAGGCAGGCCTTTACGCCCTATGGAGACCGTTTCCGGGGGCGCTATTTGTTGGCGTCGCCGAGCACCCTGACCTTGTCGCAGAATGGAGCGTAGGGCTTGCCCGTCGCCGCATCGTTGCATTTCTCCATCAGGAAGTCCTGATCGCTCTTGGACATGCCTCGGCGCTCCTCGTCAGCGGCCCGCACGGTGTTCCGTAAGGATAATGCCGATGGCAGGCCCTTTGGTCCTGGTGCCTCGCGCGACAGGCTGGAACAGGAGAGAGCGTGCGTTCTCATCCTGCCGGACGACGGCGAACGGTTGGTCATCAAGCCGTGATGCTCTGGAAGCTCCTGACAAATCGCTCCATCACATCGTCGACGTCTGCCATCGACAGGCAAAGCGGCGGGCACATCCTGATGACGCTTCTATAAGGTCCGGATCGGCTCGCCACGAGGCCGTTGCGCCGGCTTTCTTCGAAGATCGCGAGTGTGGCCTCGGGTGCGGGTTCCTTCGTCGTCTGATCCTTCACCAACTCGATGGCAAGCATGAGACCTTCCCCCCTGATGTCGCCGATCAGGCGAGAATGGTTCTTGAGCTCCTGCAGCCTCGTCTTCAGTGCGGCGCCGACCGTTCGCGCATTCTCTTGCAAGCGCTCTTCGCGGATCACCTTGAGAACCGCGCGCCCGGCGGCACAGGCGACGGGATTGGCGCCGTAAGTATGGAAAAGAAACTTGTCCGCCATGGATTCGGCGACGTCTCGTTTGGCGATGACGGCGCCAAGCGGGATGCCATTGCCGACGCCTTTGGCGACAACGACGATATCGGGAATGACGCCGTGCGATTCGAATGCCCAGAAGGCATCGCCAGTGCGTGCGACGCCCGATTGCACCTCGTCAATGATGCAAAGGCCACCGGCCGCGCGCACGCGCTCGAACGCGCCGGAAATGTAGCCGTGGGGCATCGGCACGATGCCGCCATAGCCTTGAACCGGCTCGATGATCATTCCAGCCAACCTGCCGCTGGTCGAACTGGCTATGGCCCGCTCGACCTCGTTCAAATAGGGCTCGACGCCTTCGCCGTGGATACCACGATACTGGTTGGGCTCTGCCACGAAGGTCACCCCGCCGAGCTGTGGGACGGGATGGCGAAATCCCGATATTCCCGTCAGCGATTGGGCTCCGAAGGTGGCGCCATGATAGCTCGAGGCAAGTGCGAGCATATCGATGTTGCCGGTGTGGCTGCGGGCCATCAGCAAGGCAAGGTCGATCGCCTCGGCGCCACTGTTGGTGAAATGCACCACCCAATCATGGCCTGCTGGCATCGTGGCCACCAGTTCCTCCGCATATTGCGCGGGAACCGGATGATAGAACATCGTCGTGCAATGTGTGAGTTCGGCCAGCTGCTCGGTGGTGGCCTTCACCACCTGCGGGTGCGCATGGCCGACAGAAATGCAGAGGTTCATGCCGAGCAGGTCGATGTATTTGCGGTCCTTGTCATCCCAGACATACTGGCCCCTGCCGCGCTTGAGGATCAGCGGCTCCTTGTAGGGGACGAACTTGCGCTGCGAGGCCGCATAGAAGCGATTTCGCCGGTCGACGATCGCCTCGCTCGACCAGTCGACCTCCAGATTCGAATGAGCGTGAGGAGCATTCATGCCCGTCTCCTGTGTTGGGAACCCGACAGGGATTGAGCACTGAATGAGGGATGTGTGAACAGCCAAACATATCCATCAGTTTAAATGATGGGGCCGATTAGTCGTGCAATGCGGGGCGGTCGACCACATAGCAATCGGGAGGAAGGCCAGGCAGGCGCGTACGGATCGCATTCGTCAGCACCTCGGCGGTGCGCGTGGCGAAGGCTTCCGGCAGGTTGCCCAGTTCGCGTTCCCGCGCCACCAGCAGGATGTTGCGCGACAGCCCGGTGAACGGCAAAGCGTGCACGTCGATCTCCATGCCTTCCGCCAGCCCATCGATGAGCAAGGTCGGTGTCAGGATCGCAAAGCCCATCCCGGCGGCGACAGGCGCCATGACCACGCTCGAACGGTCGCCTTCCATGGTGCGCGGGATTTCGATGCGCAGCCGGCTCAGATGCTGGTCGACCCGCAGGCCGACCGGCGTTTCCCTGGAAAACCGCACGAAGGCCAGTTTCTTGGAGAGCTTGACGATGTCGCCGACATCGCCGGCGAAGCCCTTCGGCGTTACCAGCAGGAACTTCTCCGTCATGATTGGATAACGCGTTAGCCCCTCGATCTCGAAAAGCTCGCCAGAGGTGACGGCAAGGTCGGCGCGTCGGGCCCGCAACAGCGCGACATGATCGGTCGCCAGGCCGGCGAAGAGACTGAGTTCGGGAATGCCGAAAGTGTTTCGAGCCAGCACGGAAAGTGCCGGGGCCAACGTCGTCGCGATCGAGGCCAGAAGCGCGACACGCAGCAGCGGCAGCGGCGCGGCATTGACCCGCCGCGCGTCGGTGCGCAGCCCCTCCACCTCGGCCAGGATGGCAATGGCGCGGCGATGCAATGCGATGCCTGCCTTGGTCAGTTCGATCGGGCGCAGATTGCGGTCGATCAGGCTGACGCCAAGCGCGGTCTCGAGGTTCTTCAGGTGCTGCGAAGCGGCGGACTGCGTCATGCCCAGCATTTGTGCCGCCTGGGTGACATGCCTTGTTTCCACGACGGCCGCAAACACCTCGATGGATCGAAACAGATTGAAATCGAAACCGCCGCTCTTCACCCGCCAACTCCAGCCCACGATGTCTTCATAAGTTTTCCTAATGTTGCAAAAATTCGATTGAGTGCAAGAGGCCTGCCGGGAAAAGATCGCGCCGTTCGATCCCAACAAAGGTATTTGCCCGGTGAATGACAGCGCACGCATCGTGATCATTGGCGGCGGCGTCATTGGCCTCGGCATAGCCTATCATCTCGCCGAACTCGGGGTGACCGACGTCGTTCTGCTGGAGCGTCACCAACTGACCAGCGGCACATCCTGGCATGCCGCTGGCATCGTCGGTCCGCTGCGCGCCAGCCTCAATCTCACAAGGCTTGCGCAATATGCGACCGAACTGTTTCCACGCCTGGAGGAGCGGACCGGCCAGGCCTCGGGATATCGGCGGACCGGCGGCCTGTGGCTCGCGCGCAGGCCGGAGCGAATGGACGAGCTGAAGCGTATCGCGCATATGGGCGATGTCTGTGGCCTGACGGTCGAGATGATCGACGGCGCTGGCGTTGCCGGCCGCGTGCGGGGCATCGTCCCGGACGGCATCGAGGGCGCCCTGTGGGTCGAGGAGGATGGGCAGGCCAATCCGGTCGACATCTGCGCGGCCTATGCCAAGGGCGCACGCGCCGCAGGCGTCCGCATCCTGGAAGGGGCCGTCTGCACTGGCTTCGTGACGAAGAACGGCAGGGTCGCCGGCGTCAAGCTGGCGTCCGGCGCCACCATCGACTGCGCGACGGTGGTGAACTGCGCCGGCGCCTGGGCGCGCGACATCGGCGCTCTTGCCGGTGTCCCGGTGCCGCTGCAGGCCGTCGAGCACATGTATGTGGTGACGGAGCCGATTGCGGGCCTGCAGGATCCGTTTCCTATCGTGCGGGACCTCGACGAGGGCATCTACGTCAAAGGCGATTCCGGCAAGCTGGTTCTGGGCGGGTTCGAACCGAATGCCAAGATCTTCGACGTCCGCGGGCCGGCGGGTGGCAGGCCGTTCCTCGAACTGCCGGAGGATTGGGACCAGTTCGAGCCGTTCATGTCGGCCGGACTTAAACTTCTGCCGGCGCTCTCGCAAGCCGGCATCAGGCACTTCATGAATGGTCCCGAGAGCTTCACGCCCGATACGCGGCCGTTGATGGGGGAGTCGCCTTACCTGCGCGGCTTCCATGTCGCCGCTGGATTCAACTCCACAGGCATGATGTCTTCGGCCGGTGCCGGCAAGGCGATGGCCGAATGGATCGTCGACGGCGAGCCAGGGCTTGACCTGTGGGCGCTCGACATCGCTCGCTTCGACCGGTCCGCCGCGTCAAGATCCTTCGTCGGCGCCAGGATGGAGGAGGCGGTCGCCGATCTGTTCCGTATGCACTGGCCCTACAAGCAGGCGATCGCGGGGCGCGACGTCAGGCGTTCGGCCTTCCATCAGGCTTTCGCGGATGCCGGCGCTGTTTTCGGTGCGCCGACAGGGTGGGAGCGGCCGCTCTGGTTCGGCCGCGACGAGGCCGCGCGCGCGATCCGCTATTCGGTCGGAGCGCAGCCATGGTGGGGTGCTGCGAAAGCGGAAGCCGGCCGCATGGCCCAGGGCGTCGGCCTGTTCGAGCTCTCCCCTTTCACCAAGCTCGATATCGTTGGCCGCGACGCCGCGACGTTGTTGCAGAGGCTTTGCGCCAATGACGTCGATGTCGCCGAGGGCCGGGCCGTCTATACGCAGATGCTCAACGCGCGGGGCGGCATCGAGGCCGACGTGACCGTGACCCGCGACGGCGACCGCGCCTTCCGTGTGATCTCCAGTGCGGCGACAAGGCAGAAGGACATTGCCTGGATCAGGCGCCACGCGCAGGATCTTGGCCTCGACGTCTCGGTCTTCGACGCGACCTCTTCGGAAGCCGTGCTCGGCGTCATGGGGCCGCGATCCCGCGACTTGCTTCAAAGCTTGACCGACGCCGATCTTTCCGACGCCACTTTCCCGTTCTCGACCTCGCGCCGCATCGACATCGGCGTGATCAGTGTCCGGGCCACCCGCGTCAGCTTCGTCGGCGAACTCGGCTTCGAGCTCTACGTGCCGGTCGAATGCGCGCAAAGCCTGCTCGCCACGATCGCCGCTGCGGGCGGCGCCCACGGCCTCGCCTTCTGCGGCCATCATGCGCTGGATGGCTGCCGCCTGGAAAAGGGCTATCGCCATTGGGGGCACGACATCGGGCCGAAGGACACGCCGCTGGAGGCTGGCCTGTCCTTCGCGGTCTCCTGGAAGAAGAATGATTTCATCGGCCGCGACGCGCTGCTGGCGCAGAAGGCCGAGGGCGTCAGCCGCCGGCTTGTGCATTTCGCGGTCGACGGCGCCAATCCGCTTCTGCTTCATGATGAGCCGATCTATCGAGACGGCAAACTTGCCGGCCTGACCACGTCGGGCGGTCTTGGTTCGCGAACCGGCCTGAGCCTTTGTCTTGGCTATGTCGCCTGCGAGCCGGGCGAGACGAAAGCACAGCTACAGGCTTCCAATTACGAGATCGCGGTGGCCGGCACGCGCCATACGCTGAGGGCGCTCGACAAACCGCCCTATGACCCAACTGGAGCGCGGATGCGCGGCTGCGAGGAGACAGTTTCATGAGGCAGCATGCCCGTGTCGTCATTATCGGTGGTGGAGCCATGGGCGTTTCCCTGCTCTACCACTTGGCCAAGCGCGGCTGGAGCGACGTCGTCCTCGTCGAGAAGCATGAATTGACCGCCGGCTCCACCTGGCACGCCGCCGGCCTCTGCACGCATTTCGCTCACAATGCGACGATCATGGAGATGCGCGCGCATTCGGTGCGTCTCTATCGGGAAATCCTGACCGCCGAGACCGGGCTGCCGACAGGCTTCCATGCCAGCGGCGCGCTGCGCATCACCCGCTCCCGGGATCGCATGGATGAATTCCGCCATGTGCAGGGGCTCGGCCGGTTCGTGGGCCATGATTTCCACATCCTGAGCCCGGAAGAACTCAAGCAGGTCTATCCGCTTTGCCTGACTGACGGCATTATCGGGGCGATCTACGAGCCCAATGATGGCCATGTCGACCCGACACTGGCGACCAACGCAATGGCGGCCGGCGCGCGCTCGCGCGGCGCCGAGATCGTCCGCCACAATCCCGTTCTGGCGATCGAACGCAAGGCATCCGGCGAGTGGCTCGTCCGCACGACGCAGGGCGACATTGTGGCCGAGCATGTGGTGAATGCCGCCGGCACCTGGTGCCGCGAGATCGGCGCGATGATGGGTCTCGACCTGCCGGTCGTGCCGATGCTGCACCAGTACGTCGTCACCGACACCGTTTCCGAGATTGCCGAGCGCATCGCCGCCGGCGCCAGCGAACTGCCGATCATCCGCGATCCGGAAGAAAGCTGGTATCTACGTCAGGAACGCGACGGCTATATCGTCGGCCCTTATGAAAAGTCGGCCCAGCCCTGGGCAATCGATGGGGTGCCGCCCGAATTCGGCATGGAGTTGCTGCCGCCGGACTTGGACCGCGTCGAGCACATCATCGCGCTGGCGATGGAGCGCGTCCCCGCACTTGCCAATGCCGGCATCAAGACGGTGGTCAACGGGCCCATCACCTTCACCCCGGATGCCAACCCGCTGATCGGTCCAGCATTCGGCCTTGATAACGCCTGGCTGCTGACCGGCTCGAGCATGGGAGTGATGGAAGGCGGGGGCGCCGGCCGCTTCCTCGCCGACTGGATCGTCGATGGTACGCCACCGAGCGATGCGCTTGCCATCGATCCACGCAGGTTCGGCAACTATGCCGATCGGGATTATCGCGTCGACAGGGCGATCGAAGGGTTCGGCCTGCAGTTCGGCATCCACTATCCCTATGAAGAGCGCGAAGCCGGGCGTCCGCGCCGCACCACACCGGCGCTCGATCTTCAGAAAAGCCAGGGCGCGGTGCTGGGCGCCGCCTATGGCTGGGAACGGCCGAACTGGTTTGCCATCGGCGGGGTCGATCGCAATCCGCCGCTGACCTTTCGCCGGCCCGGCTGGTTTGAAGCGGCGCGCGGTGAATGTCTCGCCGTGCGCGATGGTGTCGGCGCCATCGATCTGTCCGCCTTTTCCAAGTTCGAAGTTGGCGGCCCCGGGGCGAGCGCGTTCATGGCCTCGCTTGGCGCCAATCGTCCGCCAACACGCCAGGGCCGCATCGGCCTCGTTCATGTGCTGACGGCAAAGGGCGGCGTCGCGTCGGAATTCACGGTGACCCGCCTCGGTGATGACTGGTTCTACCTGACCAGCGCCGCTGTGGCGGAGCGGCATGACGAGGACCTGCTGCGCTCCCGCGCCTCGGCCTTTGCGAATGTAACAATCGACAATGTCACCGAAAGGCGCGGCGTGCTCGCCATCATGGGCCCCCGCGCCCGCGATCTGCTCGAAACGGTGAGCGAGGCCGATCTGTCCAACGCGGGATTTCCCTGGTTTTCCGCGCAGATCATCCGGGTCGCCGGCATCAAGGCGGCGGCGCTCAGAGTGTCCTATGCCGGCGAACTGGGATGGGAGCTTCACGTCCAGCTGGCGCAATTCGGCAAGCTCTACGATGCGGTCACCAGGGCTGGCCGGCGTTTCGACCTGCGCCCGTTCGGCATCCACGCCCTGAACGCGATGCGGCTGGAGAAAGGCTATCGTGCCTGGGGTGCCGACCTGACGACGGAGCGGACACCGCTGGAAGCGGGGTTGGATGCCCTGGTCAAAACCGAGGGGCGGGATTTCATCGGCCGCGAGGCCATGCTTGCACGCGTCGGCGATAGTGCCTGGACAATGGTGCTTCTCGAGATCGATGATGACGCCGAAAGGCTGCCTTTCTACGCCCATGCGGTGTTGCAGGCGGGCCGGCCGGTTGGGATCGTCACCTCCGGCGCCCACGGCTTCCGCACTGGCAAGACCATTGCCCTTGCCTATCTGCGCCCTGGTGTCTCTGCCGAAGGGCTGAGCGTTTCGATCCTCGGAAAAGAACTGGCTGCGCGGGAACTCCGCGAAGCCCCCTACGATCCCGGCAATCTGCGCCCGCATGGCCTCCATGCCGCGCAACCCGTTGCCTTCACGCTTGCCTGATGTCGGAGAAAAAGATGAACACGGACGCGACGATCACCACCGAAGCTCACGCACCGCGAACCGGGGGCAGGGCTGGAAGGCAGGGCCAGCGCATGGCGCAGCAGGCACCGCGCCGTCCCTACATCAGCCGCCGGATCGGCACCTTCAACATCCTCGACGAGGAAGGACTGAGCCTGATCGAGGCGAATGCCGACCGGCTGCTCAAGGAGATCGGCATGGAATTCCATGACGACCCGGAAATCCTCGACATCTTCCGTGAGGCGGGCGCCGACGTGCAGGGCACGAGGGTACGCTTCGAACCGGGCATGTGCCGCAAGATCATCCGCGCCACGGCACCTTCCCAATTCAGGCAGCATGCCCGCAACCCCGCCAACACGGTGATGATCGGCGGTGACAATACCGTGCTGTGCCCGTCCTGGGGACCGCCCTTCGTCCACGACCTCGATCGTGGTCGTCGCTATGCCACGATCGGCGATTTTCGCGACCTGGTAAAGATCCACCAGATGATCCCGCATCTGCATCATTCGGGCGGCGTGGTTTGCGAGCCTGTTGATCTGCCGGCCAACAAGCGCCACCTCGATATGCTCTACACGCATATCCGCCATTCCGACCGGCCGTTCATGGGCGCCTTCATCGGTTCGAAGCGGGCACAGGACGCCGTCGACATGGCCAAGATCGTGTTCGGCGAAGAGTTCGTCGCCAACAACGCCGTGCTCTACAACGTGTCCAACACCAATGCGCCGCTGGTGCTCGACGCCAACATGTCCGGCTCGCTGAAGGTCTATGCCCGCAACAACCAGCCGGTAGCCTGCACGCCCTGGACTCTGGCTGGCGCGATGAGCCCGTGCACTGTCGCCGGCACGCTGGCGCAGGTGCTGGCGGAAGCGCTCGCTAGTCTCAGCCTTGTGCAACTGATCAACCCGGGAGCGCCCTGCCTGATGGGAAGCTTTGCCAGCACCATCTCGATGCAGAGCGGTGCGCCGACCTTCGGCACGCCGGAAGCAGGCAAGATGGTGCTGGCGTGCGGGCAACTGGCGCGTCGCGTCGGCGTGCCGTTCCACACTGTCGGCTCACTGTCGGCATCCAAGCTTCCCGACGCCCAGGCCGAACAGGAAGCGACCTGGGGGATCCTGATGTCGATGTTTGCCGGCGCCAATGTGATCAACCACGCCACCGGCTGGCTGGAAGGCGGACTGGTCACCGGCTTCGAGAAGACGGTCATCGACGCCGATCTTTGCGGCAAGGTCGCCAGCCTGTTCGAGGGCATCGATCTATCGGCCAACGCACAGGCGATGGAGGCGATCGAAGCGGTCGGACCGGGATCGCATTTCCTCGGCAGTGCGCACACGCAGTCCAACTTCCTGTCGGCTTTCTACCGGTCCACCAGCAGCGACAACAACTCCTTCGAACAATGGAACGAGGATGGGCGCCTCGACGCCGCCCAGCGCGCCAACCGGCAGTGGAAACGGCTGCTTGATGAGTATCAGGATCCGGGCCTCGATCCGGCCATCGACGAGGCGCTGCAGGCTTTCATCGCCGGCCGCAAGGCCAGCGAGCCGGATCAGGCGTATTTCTAGAGCATGATCCCCAAAAAGTGGGAACCGGTTTTCGGGAAAGATCATGCTCTGGCGAAGAGACAGATCAGGATGGCGAAACGTCATCCTGATCTGGTGCCATTCGGTCTGGAGCATGCGGCTGCGAGGGGGTGACCTTATGCGGCTCATCGTTTTTCCTAATGCGAGGAATTTTGGGATGGATTGGCCGCGCGTTCCGCTAACCTGATGGATAGACTGAACGAAATCAGCGCAATGGGGAACATCATGAAACGCTATCTACTCGAAACGGCATTCGGCGCTCTGTTGCTGATGCCGGTGTCTTCGGCGCTCGCCGCGGACGTGACGATGCCTGATCCGAACTACGCCACCGCGACAGCGGTCATGAACGTCATCAAGGACGCCGCCCAACAGGAATTGGGGCTGGAGGTTTCGACGGTGACCACCACCGCCGTCCCGGTGATCTGGGAAGCGATGAGCCGCAACAAGGGCGAGGTGGATATCTGGCCGGACGTCTGGCTGCCGAACCAGCAGGGCCTCGTCGACAAATATGTGAAGGGCGCCGGCACCGTGAAGCTTGCGCAAAATGGCTACGAGGCCAAGCAGGGCTATTGCGTCACCCAGGTCACCGTCGACAAATATGGTATCAAGGATGTTTCGGATCTCGCGAACCCGGACAATGCCAAGCTTTTCGACACCAATGGTGACGGCAAGGGTGAAATCTGGATCGGCGCATCAGGCTGGCAATCGACCAACATCGAGAAGGTTCGGGCGCGCGACTACGGTTTTGCCGATTTCTTCGACCTTCAAGTAACCGATGAAGCGGTGGCGGCGGCTTCGCTCGACCGCGCCGCCAAGGCCGACAAGCCATGGGTCGGCTATTGCTACAGCCCGCACCAGAATTTCGCCCGCTATAAGCTCGCCTTCCTGACCGAGCCGAAAAACGATCCGGCGAAATTTGTCGTCGTGCAGCCCAATGACGACCCGCAATGGTTTGAAAAGTCGAAAGTCTCATCCGCCTATGCTGACACAACCGTGCACGTTGCTTATGCTGCCTCGCTTGCGCAACGCCAGCCGGACCTGACCGCGGCGCTGGAGCGCATCGCCTTCAACCCGGACGACATCAGCAAATGGGCGTATTCAATCATCGTCGACAAGAAACCGGCGGACGATGTGGCCAAGGAATGGATCAAGGCCCATCCTCAGGACGTGGCGAAGTGGTTTGGCCACTGACGGTCGCTCGGCGCACGGTCTGCAGCCTGCATCACCTGTTGGCCCCCAGGCGGGATCGATAAACGTGGACGCCGCCGCCGGTCCCGCCGCCATTGTCATGAACGGTGTCTGGAAAGTCTTCGGCGCCCGCGCGCCGGAGGCGATGACGGCTATCCTGCGCGAGCACCTCGACAAGGACGAGGTGGTCAAGCGCTTCGGCTGCGTGGTCGGCGTGGCCGACGTCAGCATCTCGGTCGCCCCAGGGGAGATCTTCTGCGTCATGGGGCTTTCGGGCAGCGGGAAATCGACGCTGATCCGCCATATCAACCGTCTTCTCGAACCGTCGGCCGGCAAGATTTTCGTCGACGGCGAGGACATCATGGCCAAGACGCCGTCCGAACTCAGGGCGCTGCGGTCCCGCAAGATCGGCATGGTGTTTCAAAGCTTCGGCCTGCTTCCACACCGGACGGTTCGCGACAATGTCGCCCTGCCGCTGGAAATCCAGGCGGCAAGCAAGCAGCGTCGCTTCGACGTCGCCGAGGCGGCGCTCGCCAAGGTCAACCTGTCCGGCTGGGGCGATCGCTATTGCCATGAGCTTTCGGGCGGCATGCAGCAGCGCGTCGGGCTGGCTCGGGCGCTGGCCGCGAATTCGGCGATTCTCTTGATGGACGAGCCGTTCAGCGCGCTTGACCCGCTGATAAGGCGGCAGCTTCAAGACGAATTCCTCGCCCTGTCACGATCGATAGGCAAGACGGTCGTCTTCATCACGCATGATCTCGACGAGGCGATCCGCATCGGCGACCGCATCGCGATCATGAAGGATGGTGTCATCATCCAGATCGACACGCCCGAGGAGATCGTCACCGCGCCTAAGCACGAATACGTGGCAAAGTTCGTCGCCGACATTTCGCGCCTGACGGTCATCACCGCGCGGCGCATCATGGAACCCGTCGAGAGCTTCAGGGCACGGGATCGCTCAATGCTGGATATCGATCGGTTGCGCAAGGTCGCCTCGCAGCAGCCGCTGGCCGAGCTTGTCGAACTCGCCGCCCAGGATGCCGCTCCACTGGCGGTAACCGATGGCGGCGGGATTGTCGGCATCGTCGACAGGCAAGCTCTCCTCGAGGGTTTGAGAAAGGGCGCACGACCGTGAACGCTCATGATCCGGTAGCCAAGCCGATGGTCGGGCACGACCGGTCGTCGGAAGAAGGTCTTGTCCGGGATTTCGTGGTCCAGAATTCGGCCTATTACGTCGAGATGTTCGCCCGCATCAGGGACGCGCGAAATGCCGTCTGGCCGTTCAACGTCGCGGCGGCGCTGCTGGGTCCGGTGTGGGCGGCCGCCCGTGGCACAATGGTGCTGTTCTGGATCGCCTTCTTCCTCGAGATGCTGGCGGTGGTTCAGATCGGCGTTGGCGCGGCTGGTAATCTGGGCGGAGCGGAGATGGCACGGGCCGAACGGCTCACCAAGCAGGCCGAAGCACGCGCCGAGCAGGCGAAAGCCGCGACGGCGGCGGGAGCCGACAATGCCGAAGGCCTGAAATCGTCCGCGGCGGCCTTGGAGAAGGCCGCGAGCGCCGCCCGGCAGCAGGTCGAAACGGCGAGGGCGAAAGTGCCGCTGCTGATCGGAGCGGGTCTCCTCACGCTGTTTGTTGCCAAGCTCATCACCGGGTTTCTCGCCAACAGGATGCTTGAGCGGCGGTTCGCGCGATGGCGCTCGCAGCCCACGCTGCGGCACGGGCTCGATTATCCGCTCGCCACGGGAGCGCTCGTCTTCTGTCTCCTCGCCTACGGGCTTTCCGTCTATCGCTTCGCCGTCGCGGCACCGGCCGCCTGGCTCACCGTTGCGCCGTCCAATCATGACTGGCAGGCCGCCCTGTCCTCCGGACTGGATGGCCTGATGGCGGCGATATCGCATAGCGGAGAAGGCGTGTTCGGCGTGGTCACGGGGGCGATATCCCTGGTTCTCGACGGCCTGGCCTATGCGCTGACGGGAATGCCCTGGCCGGTGACGATGGCGATCATCCTCGTCCTTGCCTGGCAATTGGCGGGGCCGCGCGTCGCCATCTTCACCGCCGCCGCGCTGGCCTATCTCGCCGTGCTTGGCTTCTGGGAAAAAAGCCTGGAGACAGTGGCCTTGCTGGGCACCGCCGCGGTCCTTTGCCTGGCCATCGGCATTCCGCTCGGCATCTGGTGTGGGCGCAGGCCGCGTGTCTACACGGCATTGCGGCCGGTGCTGGACTTCATGCAGACCATGCCCGCCTTCGTCTATCTCATCCCCGTGATCGCTTTGTTCGGCATCGGCAAACCCCCCGGCGTGATCGCCACCTTGATCTTCGGCACGCCGCCCGTGGTACGTTTGACGGCGCTTGGCCTGCAAGGTGTGCCGCCGGCCGTCCGCGAAGCCGCACAAGCCTATGGCGCCACAAGGTGGTTTCTGCTGACGCGGGTGGACCTGCCGCTTGCGATGCCCTCGATCATGGCTGGCATCAACCAGACCATATTGATGTGCCTGTCCATGGTCGTCATCGCCTCGCTGATCGGTGCCAAGGGACTCGGCGAGGACGTCTTGAACGCCCTTCAATATGCGGCGGTGGGGCAGGGGCTGCTGGCGGGTTTCGCGATTTTGCTCTGCGCCATGATCATCGACCGGATCGTGCAGGGAAGGCCCAGCCGGTAGCCTCCGGGCTCCTCGCGTTGCGGCCAACTTCAGGACATGCAAGATCGCAACAGCGGCGGCGCAAAAAAATGCGCGCGCCGCCGGTCATGGTCCAATCCACCAGCCTTGCCGTGATCCGGGTCAATGCCTTAGACAGGCGCCCGTGAACAATCCAAAGGCGGAGAGGAACCACATGTCGGACCGGATGAAGACCATCTCCTCTGCTAGGTCGCATGGCGGCGTGCAGGGTGTCTATTCCCACGCTTCCGATGCCTGCTCCTGCGACATGATTTTTGCCGTTTTCGTGCCGCCGCAGGCCCGTGAAAAACCTTGTCCGGTCGTATGGTACCTCTCCGGCCTGACCTGCACCCATGCCAATGTAATGGACAAGGGCGAGTACAGGCGGATGGCCGCAGAGCTTGGCCTGATCGTCGTCTGTCCCGACACCAGCCCCCGCGGCGCCGATATCCCCGACGAGAAGGAGAATTGGCAGTTCGGCAGCGGCGCCGGCTTCTACGTCGATGCGACCCAAGCGCCCTACGCCAGGAACTATCGCATGTATTCCTATGTCACCGAGGAACTGCCGGCGTTGATCACGCAGGAATTTCCGGCCGACATGACGCGCCAGGCGATCTTTGGCCACTCGATGGGTGGGCATGGCGCGCTGACGATTGCGCTAAAAAATCCCGAGCGCTTCAAGAGCTGCTCGGCGTTTGCGCCGATCGTGCAGCCAAGCACCGCCGGCTGGTCGAGGCCGGCCTTCGAGAAATATCTCGGCGCGGACGAGGCGTCATGGCGGAACTGCGATGCCACCTCGCTCATCGAGGACGGCCACCGCTTCCCGGAGTTCTTCGTCGATCAAGGGACGTCGGACGGATTTCTCAATGATGGGCTGAGGCCGTGGCTCCTGGAAGCAGCCTGCGCCAAGGCCGGCATTCCCCTGACATTGCGTATGCAGGACGGCTATGATCACTCGTATTTCTTCATTTCGACGTTCATGGACGACCATCTGAAATGGCACGCCCAAAGGCTCTGATCCGGGGCCAACGTCCGTCCTCGTGCCTGGTCAGTCGGCCCGACGGTCCGCGACTGGGCGCCGCCCGTCGATCCACAGGGCAAGCAATGTGCAGCCCGCGCCCGAGAGCAAATAGGCACCGGCGGCGATGAGGCCGAAATTGCCGGCCAGCAGCAGGGCTGCGAGCGGTGCGAAGCCGGCGCCGAACATCCATGCCAGGTCAGAAGTTATTGCAGAGCCGGTATAGCGGTACTGCCGGGAAAAGCTCGATGCGACGACGCCGGACGATTGCCCGAAACTCAGCCCCAGGAGGATGAAGCCCAGCACCATGAACAGGGCCTCGCCGATGGTGCCGCCATCGAGAAGCTGCGGGGCAAAACCGCTGAATGTCGCGATTGCGATCGCCGAGCCGCCGAGCAGCGCGGGGCGTCCGACGCGGTCGGCCAGCGGCCCTGATGCGACGATGGCCGCAATGCCGAACAGCGCGCTCACCGCCTCGATCACCAGGAAACGCGCCGGTCCCTCATTGGTGAACAGGAACACCCAGGAGAGCGGAAACACCGTCACCATGTGGAACAGGGCGAAACTCGCCAGCGGCGCGAAGGCGCCGACGACGACGTTGCGGCCTTCGGCCCTGATCGTGTCCCTGATCCGGGTCGGCTGCAGATCCCCGCTCTCGTACAATCTTGCGAATTCGGGTGTGACGACGATGCGCAGCCTGGCGAACAGGGCCACGACATTGATGGCGAAGGCGACGAAGAAGGGATAGCGCCAGCCCCACGAGAAGAAGTCGTCGGCCGACAGGTTGGCGACGAAGAAGGCGAAAAGGGAACTCGCCACGATGAGACCGATCGGCGCGCCCAGTTGCGGGATCATGGCATAGAAGCCGCGCCGGTTCCGCGGCGCGTTCAGCGCCAGCAGCGAGGGCAGCCCGTCCCATGTACCGCCAAGCGCCAACCCCTGCCCGATGCGGGCCAGCGCCAGCAGCCAGACGGCGACAGCACCTATGTCGCCATAGCCAGGCAGAAACGCGATGGCGACGGTCGACGTGCCGAGCAGGAACAGCGCGATCGTCAGTTTCGCGCCGCGGCCATGGGCGCGATCGACCGCCATGAACAGCACGGAGCCGAATGGGCGCGCGACGAAGGCCAGCGCGAAGATGCAGAAGGAGTAGAGCGTGCCGACGAGCGGATCGTGAGCCGGAAACATAAGCTTGGGAAATACGATGACTGAGGCGATCGCATAGACGAAGAAGTCGAAGAATTCCGACGTCCTGCCCACGATCACGCCGACCGCGATATCGCCCGCGCTGACCTGGCCATGATCCGAGCCGATCAGTCCGCTGTTCGTTTCGGCACTCGAAGTCTGAGCCATCTGTCCGTCGCCACTGAGTGGAATGAGGTGTCAGGGACCTAATTCCCGGGATCCCATCGTGCGCCGCACACTGTGCCAAAGCCACCCCGGCTGGGCATTGGACAAATTGTCCAATGTCACCGCGCGGCGGCCGGCAGTAGCCCTTGATCGAGACCGCATTGCAACATGAGTGTTGCCGCGATCCATCGAGGGCAGCGTTTGATGAAACGATTTGGAGCCTTGCTTCTGTTTCCCCTGGCCGGGCTGTTGAGCGGCTGCGATCTGGTCGTGCTGGCGCCCGCGGGCGACGTCGCGGCCCAGCAGCGCGACCTGCTCGTGGTCTCGACCTTGCTGATGCTGGTCATCATCGTGCCGGTCATGGCGCTGACTGTCTTTTTCGCCTGGCGCTACCGACAATCCAACGCCTCGGCGACTTACACGCCGGACTGGGATCATTCGACGAAACTGGAACTGGTGATCTGGGCCGCCCCTCTGCTCATCATCATATGCCTTGGCGCGCTGACCTGGCTCGGCACGCACCTGCTCGACCCATACCGCCGGATCGACCGGATCGGGTCCGGCCAGCCGGTCACACAAAACCACAAGCCGCTCAAGGTCGAGGTCGTGGCGCTCGACTGGAAATGGCTCTTCATCTATCCGGACTACGGCATCGCCTCCGTCAACGAGCTGGCGGCGCCGGTCAACCAGCCGATCGATTTCCGCATCACCTCGTCGGCGGTGATGAATTCCTTCTATATTCCGGCACTTGCCGGACAGATCTATGCCATGCCCGGCATGGAGACGAAGCTGCACGCCGTCATCAACCAGCCGGGCACCTATAGCGGCTTCTCGGCCAACTACAGCGGCGCCGGTTTTTCGGGGATGCGTTTCGCCTTCCACGGCCTGTCCGACAAGGCTTTCGACCAATGGGTGGCGCAGACCAGGACAGCGTCGGCGGCGCTCAACCGCGACAGCTATCTCGAACTCGAAAAGCCGAGCGAGAACGAACCGGTCCGCCACTACGCTTTCGTCGATCCCGACCTTTACGGCGCCATCCTCAATTTGTGCGTCGAGCGCGGCAAAATGTGCATGAACGAGATGATGTCGATCGACGCCAAGGGTGGCCTTGGTCTCGCGGGCGTCCGCAACACGCAGCCGCTGCAATATGACAAGCTCGCCCGGCGCGGCGCGATATTCGGCAACGATCCGTCCTATGTCGCCAGCATCTGCACGGCGGAGGAGGCTGCCGCGGCGGCGCGCGCCGCCGGCGATGCCATGCCGACAAACTGGCCGGCGAAGGATCTTTCCCCACTACGCGGGGCGGGGCTGCTGCGCCCCGGGACCGAGAGCCGCCGCGCCGAAGCGGGTACGCCGCCGCTCGGCCTGTTGCGGCGCGAATTGTGAGAGATAGCCAATGCCCGACTCTTTGACCAAGTTCATCTTCGGCCGTCTCACCTGGGAATCGCTGCCCCTGCATGAGCCGATCGTCGTCGCCACCTTCGTCGCGGTCGCGCTCGGTGGCATCGCCCTTCTCGGCGCGATCACCTATTTCAAGCTGTGGGGCTATCTCTGGCGCGAGTGGTTCACCAGCGTCGACCACAAGAAGATCGGCATCATGTACATGGTGTTGGGACTGGTCATGCTGCTGCGCGGCTTCTCGGACGCCATCATGATGCGGCTCCAGCAAGCCATCGCCTTCAACGGCTCCGAGGGCTACCTCAACTCGCATCACTACGACCAGATCTTCACCGCCCATGGCGTGATCATGATCTTCTTCGTGGCGATGCCCTTCGTCACCGGGCTGATGAACTTCGTCGTGCCGCTGCAGATCGGCGCGCGCGACGTCTCCTTCCCCTTCCTCAACAATTTCAGCTTCTGGATGACGGTCGGCGGCGCTATCCTGGTCATGGCGTCGCTGTTCGTCGGTGAATTCGCCCGCACCGGCTGGCTCGCTTATCCGCCGCTCTCCGGCATCGGCTACAGTCCTGACGTCGGCGTCGACTATTACATCTGGGCGCTGCAGGTGGCGGGCGTCGGCACGACGCTGTCGGGCATCAACCTGATCTGCACGATCATCAAGATGCGCGCGCCCGGCATGACGATGATGCGCATGCCTATCTTCACCTGGACGTCGCTTTGCACCAACGTGCTGATCGTGGCGTCCTTCCCGGTGCTGACGGCGGTGCTCGCGATGCTGTCGCTCGACCGCTATGTCGGCACCAACTTCTTCACCAACGACTTCGGCGGCAACCCGATGATGTATGTGAACCTCATCTGGATATGGGGTCACCCGGAAGTCTACATCCTCATCTTGCCGCTGTTCGGCGTCTTTTCCGAGGTCACCTCGACCTTCTCTGGCAAGCGCCTGTTCGGCTACACCTCGATGGTCTACGCCACGGTGGTCATCACCATCCTGTCGTATCTCGTCTGGCTGCATCACTTCTTCACCATGGGCTCCGGCGCCAGCGTCAATTCCTTCTTTGGCATCACCACGATGATCATCTCGATCCCGACCGGGGCGAAGATCTTCAATTGGCTGTTCACCATGTATCGCGGCCGCATCCGCTTCGAACTGCCGATGATGTGGACGGTGGCCTTCATGCTCACCTTCGTCGTCGGCGGCATGACCGGGGTGCTGCTGGCCGTGCCGCCGGCGGATTTCGTGTTGCACAACAGCCTGTTTCTGATCGCGCACTTCCACAACGTCATCATCGGCGGCGTGCTGTTCGGCCTGTTCGCCGGCATCGCCTACTGGTGGCCCAAGGCCTTCGGATTCAAGCTCGATCCATTCTGGGGCAAGGTCTCGTTCTGGTGCTGGGTGGTCGGCTTCTGGTTCGCCTTCATGCCGCTCTACATCCTGGGCCTGATGGGCGTGACGCGCCGCATGCGCGTCTTCGACGACCCTTCGCTGCAGATCTGGTTCGTGATCGCCGCCTTCGGCGCGGTGCTGATCGCCTTCGGCATCGGCGCTTTCCTGATCCAGATATTCGTCTCGATTCGCAGGCGTGCCGAACTCGTCGATGTCACCGGCGATCCGTGGGGCGGTCGCACGCTCGAATGGTCCACCTCCTCGCCGCCGCCGGCCTACAATTTCGCCTTCACGCCGGTCATCCGCGACAATGACGCCTGGTGGGACATGAAGAAGGCCGGCTATCGGCGCCCGCTTTCCGGCTTCAGGCCGATCCATATGCCTGATAACACCGGCACCGGCATCATCCTGGCGGCCTTCAGCGTCGCGCTCGGCTTCGGCATGATCTGGTACATCTGGTGGCTGGCGGCGCTGAGCTTCGTCTGTCTGATCGCAACCGCGATCGGCCACACCTTCAACTATCACCGCGACTTCCACATTCCGGCGGCCGAAGTCACGCAAACGGAAGAGGCGAGGACGATGCTTCTCGCCCCTCAATCCAGGGTTTGAGCATGCTATCGACGACAATCACGGCCGGCACCGAACCGGTCTTTCACCTGGAAGAAGAGCATGCGCATGCCGAAGGCAGCAGCACCATGCTTGGCTTCTGGCTCTACCTGATGAGCGATTGTCTGATTTTCGCGATGCTGTTCGCGGCCTATGGTGTGCTCGGCGGCAACTACGCGGCCGGTCCCGCGCCCAAGGACCTGTTCGATCTCGATCTGGTGGCGGTCAACACCGCCATGCTGCTCTTCTCCTCGATCACCTATGGCTTTGCCATGCTGACCATGGACAAGGGCCGCGTGGCCGCGACACAGGCCTGGCTCGCCGTCACTGGCCTGTTCGGCCTGGCCTTCCTGTCGATCGAGCTCTACGAATTCGCCCACATGATCCATGAGGGTGCCACGCCGCAGCGCAGTGCCTTCCTGTCGTCCTTCTTCTCCCTGGTGGGAACGCACGGCCTGCATGTCACCTTCGGCACGATCTGGCTGGTGACGCTGATGGTACAGGTCGCGAGATTTGGCCTCATCGAGGCGAACCGCCGCCGCCTGACGTGCCTCTCGATGTTCTGGCACTTCCTCGACGTCGTCTGGATCGGCGTCTTCACCTTCGTCTATCTGATGGGGATGTTGCGATGAACGCTCACGATCACGCCGCCGATCACGGCCACGCGCATGGCGCCGCCGCGCACGGAACGCTGAAAACCTACCTGACCGGTTTCGTCCTGTCGGTGATCCTCACCGCCATCCCGTTCTGGCTGGTCATGACCGGCGCCATCGACAACAAGCAGGCCACGGCCATCGTCGTCATGGCTTTCGCGGCGGTGCAGATCGTGGTCCACATGGTCTTCTTCCTGCATATGAACACCGCCTCGGAAGGCGGCTGGTCGATGCTGGCGCTGATCTTCACGCTGATCCTGGTCGTCATCGTGCTGACCGGCTCGCTCTGGGTGATGTACCACCTCAACGCCAACATGATGCCGGGGCTTCACGACATGCGCGAGATGCCATGAGCCCGCCGCCGGGCGCGGGGAGGACCACTATCGAGGCACGGGACGGCCAAGCTGGCATCCGTCTGCGCACCGCGCCCCGCAAGGACGCGGGCAGATCGCCCGCGTCGCGTCTTTTCCTCCTGCTGCTCGGGATCCTCGGTGTGCTGGTGTTTGTCGGGCTTGGCATTTGGCAGCTGGAAAGGCGCGTCTGGAAACTCGATCTGATCGCCCGCGTCGATCAACGTATCCATGCTCCCGTCGTCGATGCGCCTGGCCCAGTCGGTTGGAACGGCTTGACCGCGGTCGGGTCCGAATACAGCCATGTGCGACTGGCCGGACGCTTTCTGGGCGGCGCCAGCACGCTGGTGCAGGCGGTGACGGAGCTTGGCGGCGGATACTGGGTGCTGACGCCGATGCGAACCGACCGCGGCTTCGTCGTGCTTGTCAACCGCGGTTTCGTGCCCGTGGAGCGCAAGGCCGAGTTCGAGCGGGAGAGCGGTGATGGCTTCACCGCGCCGGTCGTCATTGACGGGCTGTTGCGCATGAGCGAGCCCGGCGGCGGCTTCCTGCGCAAGAACGACGTCGCGGACAATCGCTGGTACTCGCGGGACGTTGCCGCCATCGCGACCGCGCGCGGCCTGACTGACGTCGCGCCCTATTTTGTCGATGTGGGAGCGTCCGGCACGGATGGCTGGCCGCGCGGCGGTTTGACCGTCGTGAATTTCCGCAACAGCCATTTGGTCTATGCTTTGACCTGGTTCACGCTCGCTGCGATGCTTGCCGTCGCCCAGGCCGCGCCGATGTGGCCGCTGGCGGCAAGGACCGGCAAGATGAGCATCCCGCCCCAAGTGCTTGGCAACGACAAGTCCTTCGCGGCGGCGTCCTTTGCCGGCAAAGTCGGTGCGGTTGCCGATCCCGATGCGGCGAACAGGAAGAACCTGCTCCTGCTCATCCAGTTGCGCTGGCTGGCGGTGGCGGGCCAGGTGCTCACCATTTTGGTGACGGAATACTGGTTCGCCATCCCGCTGCCGTTGCCGGAGATGGCCGGCGTCGTGCTTTTCCTGGTCGGGCTGAACATCTTCAGCCTCCTGGTCTTGCGTGGCCAGCGGCCGATCAGCAACGCGCAGTTGTTCGTCGCGCTGATCTTCGACATGGCGGCATTGACGATCCAGCTTTACCTGAGCGGCGGCGCCTCGAACCCGTTCGTGTCGCTCTATCTGCTGCAGATCACCCTTGGCGCCGCGCTGCTGACACCCTGGTCCACCTGGATCCTGGTGGTGGCCGCCTCCGCCTGCTTCGTCTTCCTCATCTTCCAATTCCTGCCGATCGCGATCCCGCATCACGGCGGCAGCGACCTGTTGGCCTTGCATTTGCGCGGCATGTTCATCTGCTTCGTGCTGGCGGCCGGCCTGATCGTGATCTTCATGACCCGCATCAACCGAAATTTGCGTGAGCGCGATGCCTATCTCGCCGATCTGCGCCAGCGATCGGCCGAGGAGGACCACATCGTGCGCATGGGCCTGCTGGCCTCAGGTGCCGCGCATGAGCTGGGCACGCCGCTTTCGACCATCTCCGTCATCCTCTCCGACTGGCGCCAGATGCGAAGCGTCACCCGCAACCGCGAGCTAGCCGGCGACGTGGCCGAAATGCAGGCGCAGATCGAGCGCTGCAAAAGCATCGTGTCGGGCATCCTCATGTCTTCGGGGCAAGCAAGGGGCGAGGGCACGATCCGCACCAGCATCCGCCATTTCCTCGACGATCTTGTCCAGGAATGGCGTGTCAGCCGCCAGCCGCTCAATCTGGATTACAGGAACGATTTCGAACCTGACGAGCAGATCGTGTCCGACACGGCGCTGAAGCAGGTCGTCTTCAACGTATTCGACAACGCCCAGGAAGCATCGCAGGATTGGGTCGGCGTCACCGCCGAGCGGCAGGGCGAGAAACTGATGATTACCGTGCGCGACCACGGGCCTGGTTTCGACGAGGGTATTCTGGCGGCGCTCGGCCAGCCCTATATGTCGAGCAAGGGACGGCCGGGCGGTGGCCTTGGTCTTTTCCTGGTGATGAATGTGGTTCGAAAGCTGGGAGGCGACTTTTCGGCGCGCAACATGGAGCAGGGGGCTTGTGTCACCCTTTCGCTGCCGCTTGCGGCGCTGACCGATGGAGATGATCATGAAGGCTGATCGATCCCTGTTTATCGTTGAGGACGACGCGACCTTCGCGAAAACGCTGAAGCGGTCCTTCGAAAAGCGCGACTACGACGTCACGGTCTGCCACGGCAGGGAAGACTTGGCTCGCGCCCTCGAAACCGCTGTTCCGGCCTACGCCGTCGTTGATCTCAAGCTGGGAGCCGGCGGCTCCGGGTTGGAATGCGTCAAGCTCCTGAGCGCCCGCGACGCTTCGATGAGGATTGTCGTGCTGACCGGCTTCGCCAGCATCGCCACCGCGGTCGAGGCGATCAAGCTTGGCGCATGCCATTACCTGGCGAAGCCCGCCAACACCGATGACATCGAAGCCGCCTTCGGCAGGGCCGAAGGCGACGTTTCCGTTTCGCTGAGCAGCCGTCCCACCTCGATCAAGAACCTCGAATGGGAGCGCATCCACGAAACGCTCGTCGAGACCGGTTTCAACATCTCCGAAACGGCGCGCCGGCTTGGCCTGCACCGGCGCACTTTGGCCCGCAAGCTCGAGAAACGCGTGGTGAGATAGCCGGAACGCCGTGCCAGCGGACCGGCCGAAAACCGTTTTGGCCCATCGACCACTTGAGACGCGAGCACTCAATGCTTCCCTCTGCGGCCTGGGATACTTATCTGTCGGGACAGACACCGGAACGGGCAACAGGCGTGGCGCAACGATCGGGCAGTGCTGATCTTCCACTTCATGGCGGACGTGTGCCGAAATGGCTGGGCGACCGCATGACGCGTCTTGGCGCCGTGATGTGCGAGGCGATCATCCATCACTATGGCCGCAACGAATTGCTGCGGCGGCTGGCGCATCCGTTCTGGTTCCAGTCCTTCGGCGCCGTCATGGGCATGGACTGGCACTCGTCCGGCATCACGACCAGCGTTGTCGGCGCCTTGAAACGCGGCCTCATGCCGCTGTCTGGCGAACTCGGCATCCACGTCTGCGGCGGCCGTGGCGCGCATTCGCGCAAGACCCCGCATGAACTTGCCGCGATCGGCGAGCGCATCGGCTTCGACGGGACACGCCTGGCGACCGCCAGCCGGCTTGTTGCCAAGGTGGACAGCGCCGCGGTCCAGGATGGTTTCGATCTCTATCTGCACGGCTTTATCGTCACCGATGACGGCGACTGGGTGGTGGTGCAGCAAGGCATGAACGGCGACAGCAAGGTGGCACGCCGCTACCATTGGCTCTCCGAAGGCCTTAAGAGCTTCGTCGATCAGCCGCACGCCGCCATCGAGGGCGCCAACCAGGGCGAGATCGTCAACCTGACCGACCATCGTGCCGAGGCCTCGCGTCTGGGCCAGCTGGATTTGCTTCAGGACCTCGGCCCGGACCGCATCCTGCGGGAATTCGCTGCCCTGAGTTCTGGCACCACATCGGCTCCGGAGCAGCCGCTGCTGCCGCATCTGGTCATGCCGGCTCACCATGATGTTCGCGAAAGCGATGTCGTCATGCGCCGCCTGCATGGAAACATGGCGGCGGCGGCCGAACGCGGCCCGGCGGATTTTTCCGAGCTTCTGCTGGTGCCCGGTGTGGGCGCGCGTACGGTGCGCGCATTGGCGCTCGTGGCCGAGGTGGTGCATGGCGCGCCGTGCCGTTTTTCCGATCCCGGCCGTTTCTCGCTCGCGCATGGCGGCAAGGACAGGCACCCGTTTCCTGTTCCGCTCAAGGTCTATGACGAGACGATAGGTGTGCTGAAGTCGGCCGTGCAGAAGGCCAAGCTTGGTCGCGAAGAGGAAATCGGCGCTCTGAGGCGGCTCGACGATCAGTCGCGGCAGGTCGAGCGGTATGTCACCGGCCCCAGCCTGAAGGAGATTGTCGCCGGCGAATTCGACCAGTCGCATCTGCTTGGCGGCCGCAGTGTCTTTGGCTGGGAGCCGGCGCCGGACAAGACGCCCGCCGAGCGAGACAAGACAGGGAAGTAGCGTCGGACGCATCGCGTCATGCCACGCGACGATACCTATAGTGATCCCGGATGAATTTGTTGAAGAAGCTGCCCTTGGAGGAAGACGTCCTGAACGCGGCATAAGTCGCAGCGGCAACGTCCATATAGTCGTAGCGATGGCCGGTGGGCACGAACCAGACTGAGAGGATCCTGGTCGCGGGATCGTATTGTATGTTTCGGATTGCGGTCGACGGCATCTTGGCAACCTGACGGCTCAGCCAGATAAATCCGCAAGCCATGGTCTGGTTCCCTGCCGCGCTGCGCCCAGCTATCCGTCACGCAGGCAAGCGCGAGCCAGTATTGCCTCGTGGTCCGCTCCTCACCATCTAGGCGGGATGTCGCCGCTCAAATCGAAAGCTACCGCCCGCAACGTCGCACTCCAGCACGATCTCTTTGGCGATGCCTCGGATCTGCCGGAGGGGTTTGCCTATCAGGCGGGATTAATCACGCCGCAGGAAGAGACACAACTCGCCCGGCATCTGGAAGAACTGCCTTTCCAGGCGTTCGACTTTCATGGCCACCTCGCAAACCGGCGCGTCGTCGGGTTCGGCTTGCGCTACGATTATGACCGGCGCGAAGTCGTCGAAGCGCCGCCGATCCCCGACTTCCTGTTGCCTTTGCGCGAGAAGGTCGCGGCCTTTGCGCGTTGGCCTGCCGAGGCCTTCGCGCAGGTGCTGATCAATGAATACCGGCCTGGTGCCGGCATCGGCTGGCATCGCGACAAGCCGCATTTCGAAGATGTCGCTGGCGTCTCGCTGCTTGCGCCCTGCAGCTTCCGGCTTCGCCGAAAGAACGGTAACGGGTGGGACCGCCGGACCATCCTGGTCGAGCCAAGGTCGGCCTATCTCATGACGGGGCCTTCGCGCACCGAATGGGAGCACAGCATCCCGCCGCTCGCCGAGCACCGCTATTCGATCACCTTGCGGACATTGCGTTCCCGAGACAGCTGAGCCTGACGGCCAAGCGGAATCGTCCGGGGCGAACGATCTCCGGCCAGGACCGATCTTCGTAAGTCTACTTCACGCCGATCCCGGCGGTCAGGCCGCCATCGATCTTGTAGTCCGCGCCGGTACAGAAGCCTGCCTTCGACGAGCACAGGAAAGCGATGAGTTCCGCCACTTCCTCCGGCTCGCCGATCCGGCCTAGCGGATGGGCGGCGCCGAAGCGCCTGTAGGCCTCTTCGACATCGGCATCGCTGCCGTTTTCTCCACGCGCGGCTTTCTCGAGGATCGGCGTGCGGATCGAACCCGGGCTCACCGAATTGACCCGGATGCCGGCCGCGGCGTAGTCGAGCGCCAGCGAGCGTGTCAGCGTATGGATGGCGCCTTTCGTCGTGGCATAGGCGGCAACCTTCTGCTGGCAGGCGAAGCCCTGCACCGAAGCGACATTGACGATGGCGCCGGCGCCGCGCTTGATCATTTCCGGGATGCCGAAATGCGCGGTCAGATAGATCGACCCGACATTGACCGTCATCGCCCGGTTCCAGGTTTCCCAGTCGGTCGTCGTCGCGGTTCCGTAGGGATGGACCGCAGCGGAATTGACGATGATGTCGAGGCCGCCGAACCGCTCGACACCGTCGGCAATCGCGTCGCGAACCTGATCGGAAACTGAGACATCGGCGTCCAGGATTCGCGCGCCGGGTCCGAAGCTTTCCAGTTCCGCCTTCATCGCCGCGTTCGCGGCCCGGTCGATGCCGCAGGCGATGATCGCGGCACCTCCAGCCGCAAGGCGCCTGGCGGTTGCCAGGCCAATGCCGGTCGTTCCCGTCACAAATGCCACCTTGCCGTCGAAATCCTTCATCGTGGGAGCTCCTTCATGCGCTATTGGAAACCGGTTCTTGGTTTGACACTCATCGTGATCAAACAATAGGTTGCCGGTCTCTTGCAAAAAGGAAAGTGGCAATGGAACAGTGTTGGCGCTGGTATGGGCCGGATGATCCGGTGACGCTTGAGCACATCAAGCAGGCTGGCGCCACCGGCGTGGTTTCAGCACTTCACCACATCTACGATGGCAGGGCCTGGCCTGAAGCCGATGTGCTCGAGCGCAAGCGCATCATCGAGGCCGCCGGCCTGACATGGTCGGTTGTCGAGAGCATCCCGGTCCACAATTCCTTCAAGATCGGCGCACCCGAACGCGAGCGCTATGCCGGCTATTATCGTGACAGCATCCGCGCGCTCGCCAGGGCCGGCATCAAGACGATCTGCTACAATTTCATGCCGGTGGTGGACTGGACCCGCACCGACCTCATGTACCGTTTGCCGACGACGGGCTACGCGCTGCGCTTCGACGCCATCGACTTTGCCGCCTACGATCTTTTCGTGCTGCAGCGCAAGAATAGCGCCGCCAGCTATACGCCGGCGCGCATTGCCGAGGGCGAGAAGCGGCTGAAGGTGCTGACGCCAGAGCGGATCGACCAGATCGAGCGCAACCTCATCGCCGGCCTGCCGGCGACCGAGCGCAGCTATAACAGGGACAGTTTTCGCGAGGCCTTGGCCGAATATGATGCGATCGGACCGACGGAGTTGCGCGACAACCTTGCCTGGTTCCTGCGCGAGATCATTCCGGCGGCCGAAGACGAGGGGGTGCGCATGTGCATCCATCCCGACGATCCGCCATTCTCGCTCTATGGCCTGCCGCGTGTCGTTTCGACTGCTGAGGATGCGCGTTTCATTCTCAATGCCGTCGACAGCCCGGCCAATGGGCTGACCTTCTGCACCGGCTCCTACGGCACGCGTGCCGACAACGACATTGTCGCCATGATCAAGGAATTCGCCGAGCGCATCCATTTCGTGCATCTGCGCAACATCACCATCGAGGAGGACGGCTCGTTCTACGAAGCTGAGCATCTCGAGGGTGGCACCGACATGGCGCACGTCATTCTTGCGTTGATGCAGGAAGAGACGCGTCGTCGCGGGAAAGGCCGTGCCGATTGGCAAATCCCGATGCGGCCGGATCACGGCCATCTGCTCGCCGACGATATCGGCAAGAAGAAGATCAATCCCGGCTACTCGTTGATCGGGCGGCTCAAGGGTCTCGCCGAACTGCGCGGCATCATGCGCGCCGTGGAGCGGTTCGGGCTGGCGTGAGCCATAGCGAAGCGGGCTGTTGTCTGCTTCTCTGGCCAGCCTGTTCCATCCCGATCTTCCCAGATTTCCCTTCCGGATCGTGCTCAGCCTGGCTCGGTGGCCAACAATTTCATTGTGCTGGCACGCAAATTTCCGAGTTCGGCGGTGTAGTGCTGACCAGCGCTCTCTGCACGCGTGCCGGCGTCCCAGGGGAGCGACTCTCGCGCCGCCAGGACCAGCCATCGGTGCAGGGCCGTGGCGTACCAAAAGGACAATGCTCTTTGACGACCTTCCCCTTCACCGAAGCCACTCCAATCCAATTTCAGGCGCCGCTGCCGAAGACGTCGGATGTGGTGATTGTCGGCGGCGGCGTCATCGGCGTGACCGCGGCGCTGTTTCTGGCGCGGCGCAACATACCAGTGACTTTGCTGGAGAAGGGGCGCATCGCCGCCGAGCAGTCCTCGCGCAACTGGGGCTGGATACGCCAGCAGGGCCGCGACGCAGACGAACTGCCCATCGTCATCGAAGCGCAGCGTCTCTGGCGGCAACTGGCCGAGGAAAGCGGCGAAGACATAGGCTTGACACAGACGGGCGTTACCTATCTTGCGCGTACCGACAAGGAAATGGCCGGTTTCGCCAAATTCCTGAAGATAGCCGAAGCTCATGGCGTCGACACGCGTCTTCTCGACCAGGGTGAGACCGCGAGGCTGATCCCGACCATGTCACGCTCCTTCAAGGGCGCCATGACCACGCCGTCGGACATGCGTGCCGAGCCCTGGGTCGCTGTGCCGGCGCTTGCCCGCCTGGCCGCTCGCCAGGGTGTCACCATCATCGAGAACTGTGCCGCACGCATGCTCGATATCTCCGCCGGGCGCGTCAGCGGCGTCTGGACCGAACGAGGCCGCATCGCCACGTCGAGCGTGCTTGTCGCCAGCGGCGCGTGGACATCGCTATTCCTGCGCGCGCACGGAGTTTCGATCCCGCAGCTCAGTGTCCGAACGACCGTCGTGGCGACCGCGCCGATGCCGGAAATCTACGCGGGCGCCGCCGCGGACGAACACATCGCATTCCGGCGCAGAAAGGATGGCGGGTACACGCTGGCGGCAGGAGGCAGCCATCTGCTCTATGTTGGGCCGGACGCTTTTCGCCACGCACCGAAATATCTGCCCGCCCTGAAGGCAAATCCGTTCGGCACGCGCTACCGGCCGGCGGCACCCCGTGCATATCCGGACGCCTGGTCGACCCCACGCAAATGGGATGCGGACAAGGAAAGCCCGTTCGAAAAGATGCGCGTTCTCAATCCTGTTCCCGAGGTCAGGGCCCTTCGCGCCATCGATGCCGGCTTCAGGGGACTTTTCCCGCAATTCGACGCGGTGCCGCTCAAGGCGAGCTGGGCCGGTATGATCGATGCGATGCCGGATGTCGTGCCTGTTGTCGACCGCGCGGCCGCGGTTCCGGGTCTCGTAATCGCGACAGGGATGAGTGGCCACGGCTTCGGCATAGGCCCTGGCATGGGCCGTATCCTGTCCGATTTGATCCAGGGCAACGAGACAGGACACAGCCTTCACAGGTTCCGTCTATCCCGGTTCAGCGATGGCAGCCCGATCCAGTTGGGGCCGTCGCTCTAGACCTCGCTTGTTGACTGGCCTCTGCCAGGATGTCGACATGCTGGCCGACCCTGACGAACCGCGAGACCAGCGCGGCATGATCGCGATCAGCTTTCCCTCGCGAGTGGAAAGAAATATCCCGTCGCGGCTGCAACGAAGGGCTGATTGTTCCTTCCCGGCAATCTGAAGTCGATGAGACTTGCGGGCAATGACGGCCGTCACTACGAGGATCTGCTGGAGCGGAAATCCGGGGTGGCTGACTTTCTACCGGAAAGGACAGGATTTTCGCAGTATCGTCAGATCTTTAGAAAATCATTCGTCGTATCCGGCCCGAAATCGGTCCAAAAGAAAAAAATCCGTTCGGTGTTTTCCTCCCATTTCGCCGGACGGTGTTCCCCTCTGAAGGTTATGACCTTCTTTTTGGCCGGGCCGCTTTCGCGCCCGGCCATTTTTCTGGGTGCCGTGCACGTTGCCGGCGCCGCGCTGATCGGGCAAGCTTCAATAAAGGCCATGCGCCAGCCGTTGGCCGCAATCAGTGGAAAGAAGGAGAGGTCTCATGACATCCAAAGTCGCCGTCATCGCCGGTGCAGGCTCCGGCTTGAGCGCCTCGCTCGCGCGTCTTTTCGCGAAGGAGGGGTTCCATGTGGTCCTGGCTGCCCGCAACGTTGAAAAGCTGGAAGCCTTGCAGGCGCAGACAGGCGCGCAGGCTGTGGCAACGGATGTCTCCGACCCTGCGTCGGTGGCGCGTCTGTTCGATGTCGCCGACAAGGCCGGTCCGCTCTCGCTGGTGGTCTTCAACGCCAGCGGACGCGCCCGTGGACCGATCGCCGAGCTCGATCCCGAGACCGTCCGGCAGGCTTTGCTGGTCGGGGCTTATGGCGGTTTCCTGGTCGGCCAGCAGGCGACCCACCGGCTCCTCGCCCAGGGGGCGGGCTCGATCTTCTTCACCGGAGCGACGGCAAGCGTGAAGGGGTTCGCGGGCTCCGCCGGTTTTGCAATGCCCAAATTCGGCTTGCGCGGGCTGGCGCAGTCCATGGCGCGTGAACTGGCGCCGAAGAACATCCACGTCGCGCATTTCATCATCGATGGCGCCATTGGCTCAGCCGCGTCCGGGCAGGATTCCGAGCCGCAGGATCGCCGGCTGTCACCCGATGCGATCGCGCAGGCCTATCTCTCCATCCATCGCCAGCACCGCAGCGCCTGGACCTGGGAAATGGAACTCAGGCCCTGGGTTGAGACCTTCTGACAGGACTGGCGCAATGTGCGACTTCCGAGCGTCCTGCGGGCTCGGTTCAGAGGAGTCGACATTGCATGAGGATATCACTATATAGCGGCGGCCTCGCGGGCTCGCGCCTTGAAGCGCAACGTCCAAAGGCGGCTGTAGCGACAGCCATTGAGATGCGAAACGGACTGAAAGCCGTAAAAGATAGAAGCAATTGCTCGGAGCGGGACCGATCCCGCCAACGGTACAGTCCTTCAGAACCAGAAAATGTTCTTCATCTCTCGATTTCCTTCGGCTCTGTGGACCTTGGACGGCATCGACTTGCCGGCTGGCCGCGACTCGGCTGGAATGGGAGCATGCATCCTTTGTTGGATGCCGACGTTTATGATTACCAACCGGCTTTGCCGCAAGGGAACAGCAATATGAGTGAACACGCGATCGAATTCTTGCGGGGATGGATCGGCGAAAAGGTCCATTGCCAAGCCCATGCCAGGATCGAGAAGCAGGCCGAGACACTGGCCAAGGAATGCGCCGCCAAGGCGGCCGAGGTCGGCATCCCGTTGGAGGACATCCAGGAGGAAGTCGGCGATATTCAGGAGTTGATCGCCTCCAGGCTCGAGGAAGCCGCCGAGGCCGATGAACACCAGCAGCCTTCCAGCAAGGCCGCGGAATAAATTGAGGGTCGAAGCTGCCTGAATGCGCGGGCCATCTGGCCCGCGTTTCGTCTCAGCCGAACTTTTCCTTCAGCCACGCCTTCGGCAGTGCCGGCACGAAATTGCCGTCGCGCCCGGTCATGTCGTCATTGGCGACAAGGGCGTTGAGGATCGATTCTTCCACGGTCTGGATCACCGCGTCGAAAAACGGATCGATGTCCGTATCGGGGATGAAATCGGCATTGCGATGCGGCCCGATGGCGCCAGCGCCGCGTCGGGATTGGCTGTCGAGAAGGCGAGAAAGATATCGCCCGAGCTGTGATAGCCGAAGCCGCCGGTCATGGCGACGCCGAGCGGCACACGGCGAGCCAGCCGCTTCATCTGGTGCGGCAGGAACGGCGCGTCGGTGGCGATGACGGCAATGATGGAGCCCTTTTCGGCGCGCGGCGTTCCCTCGCGGACAGCTGGCTCGATAAGGTCCGGTCCGGCACGCAGGCCACGAAGGGTAAAATTGCGCCGCTTGCCGAAATTCGACTGCACGAAGGCGCCCACCGTGTAGCTGCGCCCTTGCCATGCGACGATGCGTGACGCCGTGCCGGAACCGGCCTTGAAGCCGAAAGTGATCATGCCGGTGCCGCCGCCGACGCTGCCTTCCTCGACCGGGCCGCCCGCCGCGCCATCGAGCGCCTCGGCGACATGCGCAAACGTCAAATGGTGGCCGTTTATGTCGTTGAGGAACCCGTCATAGGTCTCCGCCGCCACCGGCAGGCCCCAGGCACTGTCGATTGCGGCCGGCAGCGCCTGGTTCATCCAACGCAGCGTGCCGTCACGCGAAACCCCGCAGGAATGCGTGTTGGTGATGGTGATCGGGAAGTTGAAAGCGCCGGTTTCCTCGACGATATGCGAGCCGGTCAACTCACCATTGCCATTCTGGCTGAAGATGCCGGCGAAAACTGGCGCGGCCAATTCGGCACGCGGCCTCGGCAGAATGGCGGTGACGCCGGTGCGCACCGGCCCCTTGCCGACGACGAGCGCGCCATCGCCCGATATCAGCGTCGAATAGCCGACCGCGACACCGGGCACGTCGGTGATCGCATTGAACGGCCCGGGCGTTCCGTCAAAGCCGATGCCGATGCTTCGCGCGCGCGGCTTGCCTGACGGCGTTGCCAAATGATGATGCGGATTGTCGGTCATGATCTCAGAACAGCGATCCCTGTTTGCCGGGTTCCTTGGTCTTGGCCGCCGGTCTGGCAGCCGGCCTTGGCCGAGCGGTCCCGCTGGTTGCCACCGCATCCGCCGTGCCGTCCGCGAACTCCAACGACAGCGCCATCCCCGACGCCACGTCGGCCGCCTGCTTGATGACGGCGCCGTCGGCGTCCTTCACCAGCGCGAAGCCACGCGCCAGGACGGCCTTGTGGGAAAGCGTCGCCATCAGCCGGTCGGCCTGGCCAATGCGGCCGCGCAGCCGCTCCAGCCTGAGCAGTACCGCCTGGCTGCCACGTCTGGTCAGTGTCGTCAGCAAATCCCTCTGCACACGTTGCCGCCGTGCCGTCGGCTCGATGGTGATGCGACCCTGCAATAATGCCAACTGCTGCCTGTGACGCTGCAACGACGCCTTGGCGCATTTTGGCAACTGATCGGCGGCGCGGTTCAGTTCAGCGCGCCGTGCCCTCGTCAGCGCGCGCAGCGCCCCTTGCGCCCGCAAAAGGTTCCGATCGTTGGTGCGCCGCGCCTCGGCAATCCTCTGCGACAGCATCGCCGGCGTCAATTTTACGGCGAAGAATCGTGCCCGCTTGCGTTCGGTGGACACCATCAGGCCGCGGCCGAGCCGGCTCGTCGCATCATCGAGGCGCCGGCGCGGCAGCGCCAGCAATTGATCGGGCGAGGGCAGTGCGCGCGCCGCCGCGCGGGCTGCCTGCCGCTTGCGCTCGAAATTGCGCAGCACCGCGGCCTTCAGCCGCGCGCCGAGACTGGCAAGCGTCGCTTCGAGATCGGCCTTGACCGGCACGGCGATTTCGGCGGCACCCGTCGGTGTCGGCGCCCGCACATCCGCGACAAGGTCGATCAGCGTCCAGTCGGTCTCGTGGCCGACGGCGGAGATCACCGGAATGCCGGAGGCGGAAACTGCCCGCGCCAGTGTCTCGTCGTTGAAGCCCCACAAATCCTCCAGGCTGCCGCCGCCGCGCGCGACGATCAGCAGATCGGGACGCTGGATCGGGCCAGCCCACGCCAGCGCATTGAAACCAGTGACGGCATTGGTCACTTCCGCGCTCGCGGTTTCTCCTTGCACGCGCACCGGCCAGACGAGCACATGCAGCGGAAAGCGGTCCTTGATGCGGTGGATGATGTCGCGGATGACCGAGCCGGTCGGCGAGGTGACGACACCGATGACGCACGGCATGAACGGCAGCCGGCGTTTGCGGCCCGCGTCGAAAAGCCCTTCCGCCTGCAGCCGGCGCTTGCGCTCCTCCAGCAGCGCCATCAGCGCTCCGGCGCCTGCCGGCTCGAGATTGTCGATGACGATCTGGTAGTTGGACTTGCCGGGATAGGTGGTCAGTTTGCCGGTGGCGATCACCTCCATCCCTTCCTCGGGACGGAATTTCAGCCGGCTCATCGTGCCCTTCCACACCACGGCGTCAAGCCGGGCGCGGTCGTCCTTCAGTGCGAAATAGGCATGGCCGGAGGAATGAGGGCCGCGATAGCCCGAAATTTCGCCGCGCACCCGCACATTGCCGAAGACGTCCTCGACCGTGCGTTTCAGCGCGCCGGAAATCTCGCTCACCGTGTATTCGGTGGCGTTGGTGCGTGATTCGGATGCTGCTTCGCTCATCGGCCGATTGGGGGCCGGTTGGCGCCCCACGTCAAGACGCCCATGTCAGGCCAGCTGTTCATGAACCTGACCCTTCTACCAGCCCGGCAGGATCTGGTTCGGTCTTGGCCGCTTCATCTTGGCGAAGGCAAGTGCGGCGAAGTCGAAGGTTCCCGTCTCCTCGCCGAGCGGCACCGAGATATTGTCCAGGCTTTCCGAAATATGGCGGGCAAGCGCGTCGACGATCTCCGGCCGCGACGTCTGGCCGCGCATGATGCCGATGCGGCAGTCGGGCAGGGCGCCGAAGCCATCGGCTTCGCCCAGCACGCGCATGCCGGGCCTGAGCGCGCATTCCGGCAGCACGGATATCGCGAGGCCGGACAGCACCGCGGCGGTGATGACGGTTGCCGAGAAGCTGGTGAACAGGATGCGATAGTCGCGGTTCTGCTGGTCCAGCACATCGACGGCGGCGCGCCGCCAGATGCAGTTCGGTCGGCCAAAGGCCATCGGCAGGATTTCCTGCTCGTGCGTCGCATGGTTGGCCGAAGAAACCCACAGCAGCGGTTCGCGCCGCACGACTTCCGATTGGCCGCGGACATCATTGTGCGTCACCAGCGCCAGGTCGAGATTGCCGCGCTTGATATGCTCGACCAGCCCCGGCGTCGGCTCGCAGATCACGGTCAGTTCGACGCGCGGATTGGAGCGCGTGAAGCGCGCCATGATCTCCGGCAGGAAACGGTCGGCATAGTCGTCCGGCGTGCCGATGCGGATCGTGCCTTCGAGCCGCTGGTCATCGAAGGCGGCGAGTGTTTCGCGGTTGAGGTAGAGCAGCCGTCTTGCGTAGGAGAGCAGCTTGTCGCCTTCCTCCGTCAGCCTGTTGCTGCGCCCGTCCTTCTCGAACAGGGGCTTGCCGATCCGCTCCTCCAGCCGGCGCATCTGCATCGACACGGCCGACTGGGTGCGATGCACTTCTTCCGCCGCGCGAGTAAAACTGCCGGTATCGGCGATCGAGATGAAGGTCTGCAACTGATCGAGATCGAGTGGCGCTTTCATCGAGATGATCCATCATTGATGTTGATGCCTAGGATTAGAAACATTCGTTGGATTAATCAATCGGTCGATGGCAAATTGGCATTGTCCACATGAAAGCATGTGAATCGAGACCGGAGCGGCACCTGTGACAGGCGCCGCTTGCCCGGCTTCGTCCGCTCGACTCCGAAGGAGGCTGACATGACCATGATCGATTTCGCCACCGAGACCTCGCGCATCATCACGCGTCCGGCCGTTGCGACGCGCGTGGCGAATACAGTCTCCAGCGCCTACCGCGCCTGGAAAAATCGCCGCGCCTTCTATCGCCTTGGCGAGATGTCGGATGCCGAGCTCGCCGATATCGGCCTGACGCGCGCCGACCTGCATGTCGCCGTTGACGTGCCGTTTGGCCGCGACCCGACGGTGATCTTGCGTGAAATTGCCAGCGATCGCGTCGAAACGATCGAGCACATTGCCCGCAAGGTGGCCTGATTGGTTCAGTGTCGGTCCCGTTGAGCCTTTTGAGGGGTCAGCGCGACCAAGGTTCTGCAGGCTCCCCACTCCCTGCCGGTTCCCCGCCGGCCTGCCTGCAAATTGCCCGGTCCTCCCAAGGATCGGGCTTTTCTTTTCGGCTTGCCGGAAATGGTGGGCTTTAGCGTGGCGCCTACCGCCGGTCCATGTCCCGCTTGAACTGGTCGAAGATCGTTTCCACGCCTTTCTGGTACTCGTCGCGCTGCTGGGCGCCGGTCTCGAACATCTTGCCGAAGATATCGTCGAATGGATTCCTCGGCCTGCCGCTCGGGTTGGTCTGCGGCTGCGGTGCCTGACGCTGCTGCGGTGCCTCCGGCGTCGGCTGTTCGCCGCCAAATCCACCCCCGCCGCGCAGCATCTCCTCGAACATCTTTCCCAGCGGGTTGTCGCCGTAGGGGCTCTGTGTCTGCTGCGGCTGCGGCCGGTTCTGTGGTTGCTGGGCAGCGCCACCGAACATGTCCTGCAGCACCTTGCCGAGCGGATTGTCGCCATAGGGATTGGGAGCCGGCTGCGGCCGGCCTTGCGTTTGCGGCGTGCCGCCAAACATATCCTGCAAGACCTTGCCAAGCGGGTTGTCCATCGGGGCCTGGGGCGGCGGCGCCTGCATGCCGCCGCTCTGCCGCATCATCTGCTCGATGATCTGGCCGAGCGGATTGTTGCCGCCGCCGAAGCCGCCTGCGGGCTGCATCGGACCTCCCGTCAACTGGTCCGTCGTCTGCTTGAACAGGCCGCCCATCACCATCGAGGCGATCGCGGGAAGCATCTCCTGCAGAATCTGCTGGCTGACGCCGCTCGCTTGCGCCGCCTGGCTGGCGACGGCGCGCGAAAGCTCTTTCGAGCCGAACAGGTGTCCCAGAATGCCGTTGCCTTCGTCGACGCCTTGCGGCGAGAAGGCGCGCGTCGCATCCTCGAAATACTTGGCGTGCTGGCCGCTGGCCATCGCGGTCATGAAGGCGCCGAGCCCGTAGGGATCGGCGGTGTTGCGCTGCAGCCCTTGCGAAAAAGCCGGCAGCAGCGCGGCGACCGCCGCCTGCGTCTGCTGCATCGAAAGCCCGTATTGCTGGGCAAGCGCCTGCATGCCGTTGCCGTTCTGGGCTTGCGTCAGCATGTCGAACAAGGTGGGCATCGGCTTCTCCTCCGGGAAATCCCCAGCTGAGAGCCTAGTTCGTTTCATCACTCTATTGAAGCGGGTTTTGCCGCTCCTCAACGCGTGGGGTCAGTAGGCGTATTCCATGAACACCGGTTCGATCGAGCCGCCCCAGCGCGTGTGGTAGGCCGACAGCATCTCCTCGGCGCTGGTGGTGCCGCGCGCCACGACCTCGTCGAGCGTGTTGAGGAACGACGTCTCGTCGTAGCCGTCGCGGTTCTTCTTGCCGCGGTTCTTCAGCCCCAGGCGCGAAATGGCCAGCACGTCGCGCGCCATGTCGCGCAGCGTGGCGTTTCGGAAGGGCGCGGAAATACCCAACTCCGGCACGGCGTTGCGCATTGCCAGCACTTCCTTGTAGGTCCAGCTGGAGGTCAGCGCCTCCGCCGCGTCGAGCGCCGCCGGGTCATAGAGCAGCCCGACCCAGAAAGCCGGCAACGCGCAGATGCGCCGCCACGGCCCGCCATCGGCGCCGCGCATCTCCAGGAAACGCTTCAGGCGCACATCGGGGAACAGGGTCGACAGGTGGTTCGCCCAGTCGCCCATCGTCGGCAGACCGTCGGGCACTTCATTGCGCGCGGCGCCGGCCATGAACTGGCGGAAGGTGATGTGCGTCATATCGTGATAGCGGCCGTCGCGAATGACGAAATACATCGGCACGTCGAGGGCCCATTCGACATAATCGGCGAAACCGAAATCGGGCGAGAAGCAGAATTCGAGCAGTCCGGAGCGCTGGTTGTCGGTGTCGCGCCAGATGTCGCCACGCCAGCTCTGCAGGCCGTTTGGGCGGCTCTCGGTGAAAGGTGAGTTGGCGAACAGCGCCGTCGACAGCGGCTGCAGCTTCAGCGACACCTGCATCTTGCGGCGCATGTCGGCTTCGCTCTCGAAGTCGAGGTTCACCTGGATCGTGCAGGTTCGGTACATCATGTCGAGGCCCTTGGTGCCGACCTTGGGCATGTAGCGCGTCATGATCTCATAGCGCGACTTCGGCATTTTCGGCGTCTCGGCCAGCGACCATTTCGGGCTGCCGCCAAGGCCGAGGAAGCGGATACCCATCGGCTCGGCGATCTCGCGCACCTGCGCCAGATGGGCATTGCCCTCGCGGCAGGTCTGGTGGATCGTCTCCAACGGTGCGCCGGAAAGCTCGAACTGGCCGCCGGGCTCGAGCGATATCGCCCCTTGTCCCGTCGGCTCGACCAGGCCGATGATGCGGCCGTCATCGATGATCGGGTCCCAGCCGAGCTTGTTTTGCATGCCTTCGAGGATGGCGCGGATACCGCGTTCGCCGCCATAGGGCACGGGTGCGTTGCCATCGATATAGAACGGAAATTTCTCGTGCTCGGTGCCGATGCGCCACTTGTCGCGTGGTTTGTTGCCCTCGGCCAGGTGCTCGACGAGTTCGTCGACGCCTTCGATCGGCCGGAAATCCGTTGTGTCGCGCGCCATGATCAAGCCCTCAATAGCAGCCGGAGGGCCGCCGGCGGTAAATGGACGAAATGTCAGCAGCCGATCAAGCGAAAAATCCTGAGCCAGAGGTCAAGAGGAATTGAAGAGCGCGCCTTCTTGCTCGGAGGGAGAAAGAAGAGCCTCACCAATCTCCGATCGTTGCCTGCATGACGGCAAGTGCGGCCACGGCCGCCGTGTCGGCGCGCAGGATGCGCGGCCCGAGCGGAATGGCGGTCACGAAGGGCAGGGCGCGCAGCATCTTGCGCTCGTCATCGGAAAAGCCGCCTTCCGGCCCGACCAGCAGCGCCAGCTTCTTCTCCTTCACCTGCTGCAAGGCCGGCAGCGGATTGTTGGTCGAGGCGTCCTCGTCGCAGAAGATCAGCCGCCGCTCCTTGTCCCACCCGGTCAGCAGGCGTTCGAGCTTTTCCGCCTCGCGAAGCTCCGGCACCGCCAGGATGCCGCACTGCTCGGCGGCCTCGACGACATTGGCGCGCAGGCGATCGATTGACGGCTTGGCCACTTGAGTATGCTGGGTGACGACCGGCTGCAAAATACCTGCGCCCATCTCGACCGCCTTCTGCACGAGATAGTCGAGGCGGCCCTGCTTCAGCGGCGCGAAACAGTAGATGAGATCGGGCAGTGGCGGCTGTGGCCGTTGTAGCGTCAGCACTTTCAGCCGCACCGCCCTTTTTGATTTGGCGGCAATGGCCGCCGACCATTCGCCGTCACGGCCGTTGAACAGCAGGACTTCCGCGCCTTCGCCGAGCCGCAGCACATGCATCAGATAGTGACTTTGCTGCTGGCTGGGCTCAAGCTCGATGTCCGCCCCGAGATCATCAGGCACAAACAGACGTTGCATCTTGTAATTGGCGCGCATGGCGGAGGAATGGGGGACCCGGCCGCCGGCGTCAAGCCTCGGCGGACGGGTGCCATACCGGCCGAAAGCCCTGTCTCAACACCGAGATTGTGGTCGGCGGCGTCAGGAGCCGCAGTGGGCGGCCGGCGAGGCCGCTGAAACCTTGCGGTTGGCCATATCCAGCGAACGACCAGTCCAACACCTTGCCGGCGCGCAAGCCATAGGCATTGCCGCCGTCGGCAATCATCGCACCGTCAGGCAGGCCGGCAAGCTCATCGGCGGCGATCGCTGGAGGCTTGCCGCCCGACGCCAGTCTCTCCCTATGCAGCCGTTTGTCGACCTGCGGGGCGCGCGGTTCGGCAATGCCGAAGGCCTTGCCGAAGTGGCCGACAAAATCCCTGGCCCGTTCGCGCTGGCAGAAGAAGCAGGGCCGGTGCCCCGCAGCCAACGCCGTGACCTCGTCCAGGAAAAACAGCTCGGTCCAGCCGGTCTTGCCACCCGGCCGGTTGCGGCCCATCGGCTCGCGCCGTACGTTGCGGAACTGGCACACGCAGATGATCCAGGCCTGCAGGGCCCAGCGTTTCTTCAACAGGGTCTTCGTTTCGGGATCATGGATGATGCCGCGATTGCCGGTGAACAGGCCGCGCTCTGGCACGGCGCGGATGGCGCCGAACGGATCGACCCGGTTCTGCAGTGGCATAGTTCTCTCCCAGGATACGCATCTTGGCTGCAACGCTGGCGGCATGGTATCGCTCCTCGCATCATTTTCATGTCAGCAGGGTTTGCGGATGCGGGTGCTGGTGGTCCAGAACTACGACAATACCGGCCTCGGCCAGGTTGGTGCCGCCCTTGCGGAAGCGGGTGCCGATCTCGATGTGCGCCTGCCCTACAAGGGCGATCCGTTGCCTGACGATGCAGCCGGGCACGATGCCATGGTGGTGCTCGGCGGCGGCCAGAATGCATTGGCCGACGATGAATATCCCTATTTCCCCGCGCTGCTCGAACTGACCCGCGATTTCGCCGGCAAGGACCGCGCGGTGCTCGGCATCTGCCTCGGCAGCCAACTTGTCGCCCGTGCCTTCGGCGGCGAGAACCGCATCGGCGGCGCCAACGAATTCGGCTGGCACGGCGTTTCGCTGACGCCGGACGCCAAGGCCGATCCGGTATTGGCCGCGCTGCCGGAAAAGTTCCCGATCTTCCAGTGGCACGATGACACGTTCGAACTGCCGGAAAACGCCGTGCGGCTCGCCGGCAATGACGTCGCCGAAAATCAGGCGTTTCGGGTCGGCCGCGCGGTCTACGGTTTCCAGTTCCATTTCGAGGCCGACCGGCCGATGGTCAAGGACTGGAGTTCCTCCTTCGCGCCTGTTATCGCCGCGCGCCATCCCGACTGGGCCGGCAAGCTGGACGGCGAAATGGCCCGTAACGGCCCCGACGCGGATGCCGCCGGCCTTGCCATTGCTCGCGCCTGGGTCGCGACCATCTGAGCATCCGCCCTCCGCAGCCCGCCGCGTGACATAATTGGCACGCGGCCCTGAATCCGTCTGGGGAAAACACCTTTCATCCTTGGCTTGTGTCCGCCCGCTATCCTAGAAGGCGCGCGCCCTGCATCGGCTGTGCAACCGCGATGAACCTTTTGTGTGACCCGTGCGACACACCTCCGATACAGAAAATGCCTAGCAGCGCGAAATCGCCGAAAATTTGAAGCGAATTCTCCGTTTCAACGCATTGGTAACTGACCCATGCACAGATGCAGAAAGCTCAACAAGAGATGACTTCCGTGAAAGCAGCGCTTCTGTCCTTTGCCATGCTGTCGGCCATCGTGCTTTGCGGTCTGGGTATCTATACCGCAGATGCAGCCAACAACCACAACGCCATCGACGGCTACGGCGTCACCGCCTCGCTTCGCTAAAGCCGGAGTCTCCCTCGCGTCCTCTAACGCGCGGCGCTCAAGCTTCCTTTATCGCCATTTCCAGGATGCGCTTGTCCGCTCCGTCCACGACGAGCGCGGTAAGCTTGCCTGACTGCCAGGCAAGCGTGTCGACATTGACGCGGTTGACCATCACTTCGGCTTCCGGCACCGGCGTGTGGCCGTGCACCACGATCTTGGGATAAAGGCCGGAATGGTGGTGGAAGAGGTCGCGGATCCAGATCAGATCCGCAGGGCTTTGCTGGTCGAGCGGAACGCCCGGCCTTATGCCGGCATGGCAGAAGAAGAAGTCACCGAAGGTCACCGAAAACGGCAGCGAGCGCAGGAAGTCGATATGGCTCTGCGGCACGGCGTCGACCAGTGCCGCGTGGCCCTGCCGTAGTGCCGCCTCGGCCCTGCCGAACCAGCCATTGCCAGCGGAAAGCGTCACGCCATAGGACTGCGCCGTCTGGATGCCGCCATTGCCCATGAACAGGCCGTCCGGCTCGGGAACGTCGAGAAATTCGAGGAAGCCGATGTCGTGGTTGCCGGCGAGCATCAAATTGCGCGGATCGCGCTTTTGCGCCTCGATCAGGAAATCGATGACGCTTTTGGACTCCGGCCCCCGGTCGGTATAGTCGCCGAGATGGATGATGCGCCAGTCGGACGACGGCGCGTATTCCAGCTCGTTCTCGATCCGGCGATGCATGGCGCTGAGCAGGTCATATCGCCCGTGCACATCGCCGATGGCATAGAGCCGCATGCCGTCCGGTCCACGCGCGTCGAGAAAATGAATGCCGCTCTGCGTCAAGGCTGGCGTCGTCTCCATGATCGGGCCGTCACGTGGAAGCTACGGCCAACGAATGAACGGTCCTAGCGCCGAAGCTGGTCCTTGCCCACGTCCGTCACCAGCCGCTTTCCGCACAGCGCCAGCGTTATGTCCATCTCCTTGCGGATGATTTCCAACGCTTTGGTAACTCCTTCCTTGCCGAGCGCGCCCAGGCCGTAAAGAAATGGCCGGCCGATATAGGTGCCCTTGGCGCCGAGGCAAAGCGCTTTCAACACGTCCTGGCCGGAGCGGATGCCGCCATCCATATGGACCTCGATCTGATCGCCGACCGCATCGGCGATTTCCTCAAGCACCATGATCGACGATGACGCACCGTCGAGCTGACGCCCGCCATGGTTGGAAACGACGATGGCGTCAGCGCCGGTTTTGGCCGCCATCAGCGCATCTTCCTTGTCGAGGATGCCTTTCAGGATCAGCTTGCCGCCCCAGCGCTCCTTAATCCACGCCACGTCCTTCCACGACAGCTGCGGATCGAACTGCTCTGTCGTCCAGGACGATAAAGAAGAGACGTCGCCGACGCCCTTGGCATGGCCGACGATGTTGCGGAAGGTGCGACGCTTGGTGCCGGCGATGCCCAGGCACCAGCGCGGTTTGAGAGCCAAGTCGATGATGTTGGTCAGCGTCATCTTGGGCGGCGCCGAAAGCCCGTTGCGGACATCCTTGTGGCGCTGGCCGAGGATCTGCAGGTCGAGCGTCAGCACCAGCGCCGAGCATTTCGCCGCCTTCGCGCGGTCGATCAGGTCGAGCACGAAATTCTTGTCGCGCAGAACATAAAGCTGGAACCAGAACGGCTTCTTCGTCACCGAGGCGACGTCCTCGATCGAACAGATGCTCATTGTCGACAGGGTGAAGGGCACGCCGAATTCCTCGGCCGCCTGCGCCGCCAGCATCTCTCCATCGGCGTGCTGCATGCCGGTCAGGCCGGTCGGCGCCAGCGCCACCGGCATCGAAACCTTCTGGCCGATCATGGTCGATTCCAGCGAGCGGTTGCTCATGTCGACCAGCACGCGCTGGCGGAACTTGATCTTCTGAAAATCTTCCTCGTTTGCGCGATAGGTGCTCTCAGTCCAGGCACCGGAGTCGGCATAGTCGAAGAACATCTTGGGCACGCGTCGGCGCGCGAGATCCTTGAGGTCTGCAATGGTGAGAATGTCGCTCATGATGGTCCCCGCTTGAATCGAATTGACTAGGAGCGCCTGCGTGCCGGTTCGGTGTCGCCGGCTTCCGAACGCTGCCGCAGCCTGAGCCGCGACACGCGTTGCCACTCGCCGCTGCGCTCGGCTTCCGCCATCGACCGCTCGACATAGGTCATATGGTCCATCGCCGCTTGCCGGGCTCCGGCCGGATCGCCGGCTTTCACCGCGGCGTGGATCGCCTGGTGTTGGGCAAGCAGCGCCTCGCGCGCGCCGGGCACGGTGAACACCAGCAGCCGGTTCTGGAACACGCCTTCCGACAGCAGCCGGTAGCAGGAGCGCAGCGTGTGGAGGAGCAGGATGTTGTGCGCGCATTCGCAGATCGCGTGATGGAATTCGACGTCGATTTCGGCCTCGTCGTCGAAATCGCCGGTGCGATGCGCCTCATCCATGCGCGCCATGATGCGGTCGAGCAGCGCAAGATCCTCGGGGGTAGCGCGCCGCGCCGCATATTCGGCGGCTATGCCTTCGATCTCGCGGCGGTATTCCAGATAGTCGGTCACCGCCTTGCGATGCATCGAGATCAGGTCCGCCACCGGTTTGGTGAACAACTGGCCGATGATGTCGGCGACATGCGTGCCGCCGCCTGGGCGCGTGGTCAGCAGGCCGCGCCCTTCGAGCGCCTTCAGCGCATCGCGCAGGATCGGCCGCGACACGTCGAACTGGCGTGCCAACTCGCGCTCGCCCGGCAACCGGTCACCCGTGCGCAGCACGCCTTCGAGGATGAGGCTCTCGATCTGCTGCACCACCTCGTCGGCGGTGCGCGAATGCTCGATCCTGGAAAAAATATCGCTCAACAGATTGCCTGGAAGGTGAACCGGTATCACGCACGATAAAGCCTGCGTCGCCAACTGGTCAAATTATTTATCCAATTGGTCAGGGTGGGCCGGCATTGTCGCGCGCTGTTCCATCAACCTTCGGCTAAACTTTGCTGTTTGCGTCATCAGGCGATTGGCCCTAGAGGGACGCGACTGCAAGAGGGTCAAGGAAACCCCGGGGGACCAGCCGTGTCAGACGACCCGTCCAATCTCGAATTCCAGCCGCGTGCCAAGGGCAGCGTCATGGGCTTCCCCGCGCATGAGGGCCGGCCCGGCGCACTGGGGGAGGTGCATGCCCGGCCGCATCCGCTGATCGAAAAGCCGCGCGTCCTGGTGCAACTCGCCTTCATGACCGAAGGCGGTTCCAGCGTCGATCATGCCGTGCTTTCCGAACTGTCGCGGCGCCTTGGCATTGCCGCGCCCGACCGCCAGGCGCGTCACCACGCCATGAAGTGGGGCAAGGGCTCGCTGCGCTGGGAGCGGCATACGGAATTCTCGACCTATCTGTGGGAAGGGCCGCTTTCCGAAAACGGCAGGGGGCAGGAGGATTCGCCGTTCGGCAACGGCTTTTCGCCGCCGGGCACCGTCATTTCGGGCATCCGGCTCGAGATCCGCAAATGGACACAGGTGAGCGAGCGGTTGATCGCCGATTTCGACCCTACCAGCCTGTGCTACTCGCTGGTCGAGCGCGGCAACGCGGCAATCGTCACCGATTTCCGCCAGGATGGTGACGGCATGACCCGCATACTGGTGCTCGATCGCGGCCTGACGCCGGCGCGCACCGGGGCGCTGTCGCAGCGGCTGATCGACATCGAAACCTACCGCACGCTCGCCATGCTCGGCCTGCCGCTGGCGCTGACCTTGTCGGGTCGCGCCCGTCGTATCGAGGACAGGCTGGCTCTGACCACGCTGGAAATGAAGGTCGCCGAGACCCGCGACAGCCAGACGCTGCTCGCCGACCTGACCGAACTTGCCGCGGAACTGGAGGCGGACGCGGCCTCGAGTCTTTACCGCTTCGGCGCCAGCCGCGCCTATGATGGCATCGTCGTCGAGCGGCTGGAGGCACTCGAAGAGGAAGCCGTGCCCGGCTACGACACCTGGGAAGGGTTCCTGCAGCGTCGCGTCGCGCCGGCGATGCGGACCTGCCGCTCGGTGGAAGAACGGCAAGCCAACCTGTCGCGAAAACTCACCCGCGCCACCACGCTGCTGCGCACCTGGGTCGATGTCGAGGTCGAGAAGCAAAACCGCGACCTGCTCGCTTCGATGAACAACCGCGCCCGCCTGCAACTGCGGCTCCAGCAGACCGTCGAAGGCCTCTCGGTCGCCGCCGTCTCCTATTATGTCGTCGGCCTGATCGGCTATGTCGCCAAGGGCGCCTCGATCTTCGGTCATGCCTTCGCGCCGGAGATCGTCACCGCCGCCTCGGTGCCGGTCGCCATCCTGCTGGTCTGGTGGGGCGTGCGCCGTGTGCGCCGGATGCATTCCGAGCCCGGCAAGCACGCCGGCGAATAGGCTCGCAATCTCCCCCCTCAAGGTCGCCGAAGGCGACAGAGGGGGTCGCCTCGGGTAGAGCGCCAGCGCTCGTTTCGCGCCAGAGATGAAGTCGGCGATCTAGGTGAGACGACCCCCTCCGGACGCTTCGCGGCCACCTCCCCCTCAAGGGGGAGGGTAGCGGCAGATTGCCGCTGCGGAAGCTCGTCTCGGCCTCGACTTGCGGTCTCAACCAAAGCAGGATTTGCAACGGGCGTGCCGGACTGGTAAAAGATTTTGACCAGTGAACCAGAATGAGGCTGCTGATGTCCGGCCTGGCCATGCCGCAACCTGACGATGCCACGATGCGCCATCGCGACGAGATCGTCGCCGACATGCGCATCATCGTGCCGGGCGAGGGCGTGGTCGATGCTGCCAACGCCATGCGGGCCTTCGAGAGCGATGGCCTCACCGCCTATCGGCAATTGCCGCTGGTCGTGGTGCTGCCTGAAACGGTGGCGCAGGTGTCCCGCGTGCTGAAATACTGCAACGACCGCAACATCCGTGTCGTACCGCGCGGCTCCGGCACCTCGCTGTCGGGCGGCGCACTGCCGCTGGAAGATGCTGTGCTGCTGGTCATGAGCCGCTTCAACCGCATCCTCCAGGTCGACTATCCCAATCGCATCGTCGTTGCCCAACCGGGCGTTACCAATCTCGGCATCACCACCGCCGTCGAGCAGGAGGGCTTTTATTACGCCCCCGATCCATCCTCCCAGATCGCCTGCTCGATCGGCGGCAATGTCGCGGAAAACTCCGGCGGCGTCCACTGCCTGAAATACGGCCTCACCGCCAACAATGTGCTCGGCATCGAGATGGTGCTGATGAACGGCGAGGTGGTGCGGCTGGGCGGCAGTCACCTCGATGCGGAAGGCTATGATCTGCTTGGCGTCATGACCGGTTCCGAAGGCTTGCTCGGCGTCGTCACCGAGGTCACCGTGCGCATCCTGAAGAAGCCGGAGACGGCGCGCGCGCTGCTGATCGGCTTCCCGACCAGCGAGCAGGGCGGCCAGTGCGTCGCCGACATCATCGGCGCCGGCATCATTCCAGGCGGCATGGAAATGATGGACCGCCCGGCCATCCGTGCGGCCGAGGATTTCGTCCATGCCGGCTATCCGCTGGATGTCGAGGCTTTGCTGATCGTCGAGCTCGACGGGCCTGTCGTCGAGGTCGATCATCTCATCACCGCGGTCGAGGCGATCGCCATCCGCAACGGCTCGACCACTTGCCGCATCTCGCAGTCCGAGCAGGAACGCTTGAACTTCTGGGCCGGCCGCAAGGCAGCCTTCCCGGCGGTCGGCCGCATCTCGCCCGACTATTACTGCATGGACGGCACCATCCCGCGCAAGGAACTGCCGCGCGTGCTGCACGGCATGCGCGAGTTGTCGCAGAAATATGGGCTCGGCGTCGCCAATGTCTTTCACGCCGGCGATGGCAATCTGCACCCGCTGATCCTCTACGATGCCAACGTGCCGGGTGAACTCGACAAGGCCGAAAGCTTCGGCGCCGACATTTTGCGGCTCTGCGTCAAGGTCGGCGGCGTCCTCACTGGCGAACATGGCGTGGGCGTCGAGAAGCGCGACCTGATGCCGGAAATGTTCAACCAGATCGACCTCGACCAGCAGATGCGCGTCAAATGCGCCTTCGATCCCAACCACCTGCTCAATCCGGGAAAAGTCTTCCCGCAGCTCCGCCGCTGCGCCGAACTCGGCCGCATGCACGTGCATCGCGGGCAGGTGGCGTTTCCCGACATTCCGAGGTTTTGAGGTGATGTCGTCTCAGAATAGGGGTTAGAGGGTGACGCCCGCACCAAGCCGCCGCTCGCCTGAGAAGATTGCGCGTGCTCGCACACTTCGTCACGGCGACAATCAGGCTGAAGCGTTACTCTGGACCGAGCTAAAGGCCAGAAGGCTCGGCGGGTACAAATTCGTACGGCAGATGCCGATCGGACCATACTTCGCCGATTTTACCTGTCGTAGCGAAAAGCTGGTCGTCGAACTTGACGGAAGTCAGCACTCCGAGAATTCCTATGACCGGCGACGCGACGAGTTCATGCGCGGTGAGGGATTTTCGGTGCTGCGTTTCTGGAATGTCGACATTCTCAAAACTCGCCGGATTGTCTGCGAGACCATTCTCGCGGCACTGGAGGGGCGAATAGCCGAAGACGTGGTCGCCACAGATCTGAGGTTTGTTTTCGCGCCCAAGAAGATTGGGGGCGACGTTCTATGATTGCCCCTCTCCGTCTCGGGCTCCGCCCGAGCCACCTCTCCCCCGCCTTGCGGGGGCGAGGAACCCAAGCTCTGCCGAAGTCTGATTTGCTGTTCAAACAATTCTCGCTCGACAGGATCGCGCGCAAGGAAGTGACGCTCGCTTTTCGCCGCTGGAAGCGGCTGGCTGTCGGTGCAGCACCTTGACCACCTTCACCCCCTCCACCTCAGACGAAGTCCTCTCCACCGTCGCCTGGGCGGCGGCGGAAGAGTCGCCGCTCGAAATCCTGGGCCATGGCTCCAAGCGTGGCGTCGGCCGTCCGCTGCAGACGGAGCACACGCTCGACCTGTCGAGGCTCACCGGCGTGACACTTTATGAACCCGCCGAACTGGTGCTGTCAGCGAAAGCCGGCACGCCGCTGGCCGAGATCGAGAAACTGCTGGCGGAGAACGGCCAGCAACTGGCGTTCGAGCCGATGGACTATGGTCCGTTGCTGGGCGGCGAGCCGGGCAAAGGCACGATCGGCGGCGTGCTCGGCGCGAACCTGTCCGGTCCGAGGCGGCTGAAGGCCGGTGCGGCACGCGACCATATCCTCGGTATCAATGGGGTCTCCGGCCGGGGCGAAGCCTTCAAATCCGGCGGCCGCGTGGTCAAGAACGTCACCGGTTATGATCTATCGAAGCTGATGGCCAACAGCTGGGGTACCTTGGCCGTTTTCACCGATGTCACCTTCAAGGTACTGCCTGCGGCCGAAGCCGAAGTCACCCTGGCGATCAGAGGATTGCTTGATGATGCGGCGGCCGCCGCGATGGCGATGGCACTCGGCTGCAGCGCGGAAGTGTCGAGCGCTGCCTATTTGCCGGAGCGCATTGCCGCGCGCGTCGCCGGCGGCGCGCTCGGCAGTGACGCCGCCACGTTGCTGCGCGTCGAGGGCTTTGGCCCGTCCGTTGCCTACCGTATTGCAGCGCTGAAGACGCTGCTTGGCAAGGCTGGGCCGCTGGAGGAAATTTCCGGTGAGGCCTCGCGGCTGATCTGGCGCGACATACGCGATATCAGGCCCTTCGCCGATGGCGGCGAGAAACCGGTCTGGCGCGTGTCGATGGTGCCTTCGCAAGCGCACCAGATGGTCCTGACCTTGCGCATGCAGGCCGCTGTCAGCGCCTTCTATGACTGGCAGGGCGGGCTGGTGTGGCTGCGCATGGAAGAGGGCGACCCGGAAGCGGCTCTGTTACGGGGGCTTTTGCGCAAACATGGCGGCGGCCACGCGACGCTGGCGCGCGCGGCGCCCGCCCATCGCACGGCGCTGCCGGTGTTCGAACCACAGGCGCCGGCGCTTGCCGCGCTCAGCCTGCGCCTGAAGCAGGAATTCGACCCGAAAAACATCCTCAATCCCGGCCGCATGGCCTAGGACATCAGATGCAGACGAATTTCTCATCCGCCCAGCTTGCCGATCCGCATGTCGCTGAATCGGAAAAGATCCTGCGCAAATGCGTGCATTGCGGTTTCTGCACCGCCACCTGTCCGACCTATGTGACGCTTGGCAACGAGCTCGACTCGCCGCGCGGGCGCATCTATCTCGTCAAGGACATGCTGGAAAACGGCCGTCCCGCCGACAAGGAGATCGTCACCCATATCGACCGCTGCCTGTCGTGCCTGGCCTGCATGACCACCTGTCCATCGGGCGTCAACTACATGCATCTGGTCGACCATGCCCGCGCCCATATCCAGGAGACGTACAAGCGGCCGCTGTTCGACCGGCTGACCCGCGCCATGCTGGCCTTCGTGCTGCCCTATCCCCAGCGCTTTCGCGCCGCGCTCAAACTGGCGAAACTGGGCAAGCCGTTCATTGGCTTGTTCGAGAAGGTCCCGGCGCTGAAGCCGCTCGGCGCGATGCTCAGGCTCGCCCCGACATCGATCCCCGAGGCTTCGCCGCTGGCGTCGCCAGGCATTCATGCCGGGCAGGGCTCGAAAAAGGGGCGTGTCGCCATCCTCACCGGCTGTGCGCAATCGGTACTCGACCCCGCCATCAACGATACGACCATCTCGCTGCTGACACGGCTCGGCGTCGAGGTGGTGGTGCCCAAAGGCGAGGGCTGCTGCGGCGCGCTGGTTCATCATATGGGGCGCGAGGAGGCAGCGCTTGCTTCGGCAAGGCAGAATGTCGACGCCTGGACACGCGCCATCGAACAGGGCGGTCTCGATGCCATCATCATCACTGCCTCAGGCTGCGGCACGACGATCAAGGACTACGGCTTCATGCTGCGGCTGGATCCGGCCTATGCCGACAAGGCCGCGCGTGTGTCGGCGCTGGCCAAGGACATCACCGAGTATCTCACCGCCATCGATCTGCCCGAGCCGGTGCGCAAGCCGGGCACCGTTGTCGCCTATCATTCCGCCTGCTCCATGCAGCATGGTCAGAAGATCATCCGCCAGCCGAAGGAGTTGCTGGCCAAGGCCGGTTTCATCGTCCGCGAGCCGCGTGAAGGGCATCTCTGCTGCGGCTCGGCCGGCACCTACAACATCCTGCAGCCCGAGATTTCGGCCAGGCTGCGCGACCGCAAGGTGAAGAACATCGAGGCGACCGGCGCTTCGATCATTGCCACCGGCAACATTGGCTGCATCACCCAGATTGCGTCCGCCGCGAAGCTGCCAGTGGTGCACACGGTAAAATTGCTCGACTGGGCCTATGGCGGACCGAAGCCAGACGGTGTGCTCGAGGACAGCCTCGTCGCGGCAGAATAAGGATCGGGAGCCTATTCGGCCGCGAGTCTGTCCGCCGTACCGTAAGTCGCCTCGTAGAGCGCGCGCTGCCGGCTGAGCGCCACCATCGTGTTGCGCAGCAGGATTGCCACCGTGATCGGGCCGACGCCGCCCGGCACCGGCGTGATCCAGGAGGCGACCTCGCGCACGCTTTCGGTATCGACGTCGCCGACGATGCGGCTCGCCCCATCCGGCCCGATTTCGGAATTGATGCCGATGTCGATGACGGCAGCCCCTGGTTTCACCATGTCGGCTTTGATCAGCCGCGGCTTGCCGACGGCGACGAACAGCGCATCGGCGCGGCGCGCATGGGCGGCGACCGAGCGCGTCATGTGGTGGCAGACCGTGACGGTCGCGCCTTCGCTCATCAGAAGGAAGGCGATCGGCTTGCCGACGATTTCCGAATGCCCGACGACCACGACTTCCAGGCCCTTGAGATCGAGGCCTGTCTCCTTCAGCAACTCGACCGAGGCGGCCGCCGTGCAGGGCGCAAGATCGAGCTGGTTGTAGACGATGTTGCCGATCGAGGCCGGATGCATGCCCTCGACATCCTTCAGCGGATGCACCGCCGCCTGCAGAGTCTTGATCGGAATATGCGCGGGCACCGGCCGCTGGATGATGATGCCGGTGACGCGCGGATCCGCGTTCAGGCCATGAATTGCCGCTTCCAGCTCGCCTGAAGTGATGGTGGCGGGAAAACGCCGTTCCTCGAAATCGATGCCGGCGAGCTGAGCCTTGGCGCGCTGGTTGCGGACATAGACATCGACGGCATCGGTGTCACCGACGGTGATCGAGATCAGCTTGGGCGGAAAACCCTCGGCTTTGGCAATCGCCGCATCCTGACGCACGGCGGCGATGATGCGCTGGGCAACCGGGCCGCCCTTGAGATAGCGGCTGTCGTCGGACAGGGACATGGGTGGACTCTTTCTCTCGTTGGCGCCGACATAGCAAAAGAACATCGGAAATGTCAGCACGAAAGCGAACCGCGATGCCTTTTTGCGCGACGCAACGCCGCGGAACGCCTCCTACCCAACCAAAAAGGAAAGGGCAGCCCGGTTCCCCGCACTGCCCTTTCTGACCGACCGCATCCCCATACGGCCCGTCCCCTTATTTCTTCCGACCCCAGAAAACGATGCGTCTCCGGGTCAGGTGATTCGCGAAATATTATATCACCTCGACGGTGGTTCCGACATTGACCCGTTCATAAAGGTCGACGACGTCCTCGTTGCGCATGCGGATGCAGCCCGACGACACCGCGCCACCGATCGTCCATGGCTGGTTGGTGCCATGGATGCGATACTCGGTCGTGCCGAGATAGAGCGCGCGGGCGCCGAGCGGGTTCTCGATGCCGCCAGCCAGATAGGTCGGCAGGTAGCGGCCCTTGGCCGCTTCGCGCTTGATCATCTGCGCCGGCGGGCGCCAGTCCGGCCAGACACGCTTGTTGGTGATCTTGTGCGTGCCCGACCATTCGAAGCCCGGCTTCCCGGTGCCGACGCCGTAGCGCCGCGCCTTGCCGTTCTTCTCGACCAGATAGAGGAAATTCTCGCGGGTATCGATCACGATGGTGCCTGGCTTCTGCCCACCGTCATAGTCGACTTCCTGCGGCAGGTAGATCGGGTTGATCTGTGGGCGCATCACCATGCGCTTGGCCGGCGTCTGCACGGCGGCCGTCTGTACGCGGTCGGGCTGTGCTTGCGGCTGCGCATAGCGCAGGCGCGGCTGCTGCTGCGCGACCGAACGGTTCTGCCGCACGATGCCGGGCGCATGGCCAAGCTGCAGCACCCACGGGGCGGAAAGGTCGGGGCTCACCATCACGGGCGGCCTGTCGGCATAGCGGTCGCCGGCGGTGGATGGCGTGACGCTGGCCGCAAACACAGCCGCGGCGCCGAGCAAGGGAAACAGGACTCTCTTCATCGGGAACGCACCTTGATCGTCTGATACAACCGGGTGGAAACGCTCCCCGGTTCAGCGATCATTGGCGCGCCAGCAGCAACCGAAACATGAATCGGAATGCGTAAAATGCGGAAGTGTCAGTAAACCTTTTGGTGTGGTTACCGCCGCGTTCAGGAATCTGGTAAAGCCACGGTAAAGCAGCGCAAAAGCGCGTTAAGGAATGGATTTTAGCCATGCAACAAGAAAACACCGGCCTGCTCGCCGGTCCCGACGGTGTCGCGCGCTGCTTCTGGCACGGCAATCTGCCCGACTATCTGCACTATCACGACCATGAATGGGGCCGGCCGGTGGCTGATGACCGCAGACTGTTCGAAAAGATCTGCCTCGAGGGCTTCCAGTCGGGCCTGTCGTGGCTGACGATCCTGCGCAAGCGCGAGAATTTTCGCGAGGCCTTCGCCGGCTTCGACTTCGACAAGGTCGCCGCTTTCACCGACAAGGATGTCGAGCGCCTGCTCGGAAATGCCGGCATCATCCGCCATCGCGGCAAGATCGTCTCGACCATCAACAACGCCAAGCGCGCTCGCGAAATGGTCGATGAATTCGGCTCGCTGGCCGCCTGGTTCTGGAAGTTCGAACCCGGCAAGGAGGAGCGGCCCGAGATCGTTGATCTCGCCCATCTGCGCGCCAACCCGACCACGGCGGTCTCGGTGCGGATTTCGAAGGAACTGAAGAAGCGCGGCTGGAGCTTCGTCGGCCCGACCACGGTCTACGCCTTCATGCAGGCCATGGGCCTCGTCAACGACCATCTCGAAGGCTGCGTCTGCCGCAAGGAGGTCGAGAAGGAACGGAAGGCTTTCAAGCGGCCGAAATAGCGGCGGCGCCTACGCCCCGGCGCCGGCCTGTCAGGCGCCGATGGTTCTGGACATGTAAAGCCCGGCGAAAATGGCCGCCACGATGGCAAGGGCAGGGTAGATCACCAGCAGTCCTGTCACTAGCGCATCGCGCATGGTGGGCCCGGCGACTTCACCGGATGTCGGCTCGAATGGGCCCGCCGCATGGCTTGTCATCTTGTGAGTGTGGGTGTTGGCAGGGCGTAGATGCGCACATACGTCGCTGGCGTCAATGATATCGAACTTCCGCAGCGTCACCATCGCCCGATCCCCTGTCTCGGCGCGATTTGTCGGCTGCGATTGTGTCGGCACAATGCTGCGCTTGTGGCGGAATTGGTGCATTTGCGTAGTGGTTTGGTGCGGCTTGCCGAAGCGGCCTTCGCCTGGCCTTGCCGCACCAATCAGCATCGGTTAGGACACGCGCGTTGCGAAAACCGCAACATTGTTGACCTGCAAACATCGCGAAACACCGGGCAAACATCTCATGGCCGACAAATCGGAAAAGACGAAAGCGCGGCTGCCGCGCGGGTTTGCCGACCGTAGCGCCGAGGACATCCGCGCCGTCGAGAAGATGATGGCGACGATCCGCTCGGTCTATGAGCTTTATGGTTTCGAACCCGCCGACCAGCCGCTGATCGAATATACGGATGCACTGGGAAAATTCCTGCCCGACCAGGACCGGCCGAACGAAGGCGTGTTCTCCTTCCAGGACGATGACGATCAGTGGTTGTCGCTGCGTTACGACCTGACCGCGCCGACCGCGCGTTTCGTCGCCGAGAATTTCGAGCGCCTGCCCAAACCCTACCGCAGCTACCGCTCCGGCTGGGTGTTCCGCAATGAGAAGCCCGGCCCCGGCCGCTTCCGCCAGTTCATGCAGTTCGACGCCGACACGATCGGCACACCCGGTGTGGCCGCCGATGCCGAAATGGCGATGATGATGGCCGACGTGATGGAAGCGCTCGGCATCAAGCGCGGCGACTACGTCATCCGCGTCAACAACCGCAAGGTGCTGGATGGCGTGCTGGAGGCGATCGGCCTTGGCGGCGAGGAAAATGCGGGCCGCCGGCTGACGGTGCTGCGCGCCATCGACAAGCTGGACAAGTTGGGGCCGGAAGGCGTGCGGCTCCTGCTTGGCCCGGGGCGCTGGGATGGCGGCAAGGAAGGCGAAGGCGACTTCGCCAAGGGCGCTGGGTTGAACGACGCACAGGCCGAAGCCGTTCTTCTTGCGACAGCAAAGGGCCAGGCTCGCCAGGATTCCAATGTCGGCGCGAACACGACCTACCAGGAGGGCGTTGGCGAACTCGCGACGATTGAAGCCCTGGTCAGGGCCGCGGGATATGGCGAGGACCGTATCGCCATGGACCGCTCGATTGTGCGTGGCCTCGAATATTACACCGGCCCCGTCTTCGAGGCCGAACTGCTGGCGGAAATCCCCAATGAGGACGGCCAGATCGTGCGCTTCGGCTCGGTCGGCGGCGGCGGGCGCTATGACGGTCTCGTCTCGCGCTTTCGTGGTGAGCCGGTGCCGGCGACTGGCTTCTCCATTGGCGTTTCGCGGCTGATGACGGCGCTGAAGAACCTCGGCAAGCTCGACACATCCGAAGTGATCGCGCCGGTCGTCGTGCTCGTCATGGACAAGGACACCGAAAGCCTCGGCCGCTACCAGAAGATGGTGGCGGAGTTGCGCGCCGCCGGCATCCGTTCCGAAATGTATCTTGGTGGCGCCGGCATGAAGGCGCAGCTCAAATATGCGGACAGGCGCGGCTGCCCGGTCGCAATCATCCAGGGCGGCGACGAGCGCGCCAAAGGTGAATTGCAGATCAAGGACCTGATCGAAGGCGCGCGCATGTCGGCCGAGATTACCGACAATGCCGAATGGCGCGCGGCGCGGCCGGCGCAGGTGACGGTAGCGGAGGGTGAGCTGGTTGCGGAGGTGAAGAAGATTTTGGCGGCGCAGGCCGAGGAGAGGGCACGTGGCAAGTAGAGGCCGCGTTCTGTCGCGCCCCCCTCTGTCCTGCCGGACATCTCCCCCTGTCCGGCAGGACAGAGGGGGGCGCCGTGGAGCGCCGACCATCGGTCGACCCACTGATCTCAAACCAAAGGGTCGTGCGATGCGAGGGCGCGCTCCATGACCTCCCGCTACCCCGCCATTTCAACCGACATCACCAACCTCTTCGCCGCTCGTGACACCCATGCGGTCGAGGTCGCCGTCCTCCAACCGGCGGACCCCTTCCTCGACATGGCCGGCGAGGATTTGCGCCGCCGCATCTTCCTCACCGAAAGCGAGACCGGCCAGACATTGTGCCTGCGGCCGGAATTCACCATTCCTGTCTGCCTTGACCATATCCGCTCGCAGGCCGGCACGCCGCGCCGCTATTCCTATCTGGGCGAAGTGTTTCGCCAGCGCCGCGAAGGCGGCAACGAGTTCTTCCAGGCCGGCATCGAGGATCTCGGCGACCGCGACACGGCGCAAGCCGACGCCCGCTCCGTGGCCGACGCACACGCGCTGCTCTCACTGGTCCTGCCCGGACAGTCGCTAGCGGTCACGCTCGGCGACCAAGGCATTTTCGAGGCGGTGCTCGCCGCCCTCGGGCTGCCGCGCGGCTGGCGCATGCGGCTGGCCCGTGCCTTCGGCTCGGCGCCGATGTTGCAGGCAGCCCTTGCCGATCTCGCCAACCCGCCGCGTAACGGCCAACTCTCCGGTCCAGTTGCCGCACTTGTCCTCGACGGTGATCTCGAGGGCCTCTCGGCGCACATTGCCGGTGGCATGGAGGAAGCGGAGCTGTCGGCATCGGCCGGCCGTTCGCCGTCCGACATTGCGCGGCGATTGATCGAGAAAGCCGAATTGCGCAGTGTGCGGCTGTCGAACGAGGCCTTCGCGGCGCTGAAGGGTTTTTTGGCGATAGACGTGCCGCTCGATGGCGCGGCGCGAGCGCTGGAGACTTTCGCCGACGGCGCCGGACTTTCGCTGGGCGCCGCGCTTGAAAAGTTTGCTGCCCGCGCCAAGGCGATCGAGGCGCATGGTTTGCCCGCGGGAAAAATCCGCTACGACGCCGCCTTCGGCCGTCCGCTCGATTACTACACCGGTGTGGTCTTCGAGATCGCCGCGCAGGATGGCGAGCGTCCCCTGGCCGGTGGCGGCCGTTACGACCGGCTGCTGACGCTGCTCGGCGCCAGGACCGCGATCCCCGGTGTCGGCTTTTCCGTCTGGCTCGACCGCATCGAAGCGTTGCGGGAGACGGCACGATGATCACGCTGGCGATCCCGTCGAAGGGCCGGCTGAAAGAGCAGGCGCTGGAGGTGCTGGCCAAGGCCGGCCTCGCCGTCAGCCTGCCCGGCGACGAACGCAAATATCACGCCCGCGTCGAGGCCCTGGACAATGTCGAGGTCGCCTTCCTGTCGGCTTCCGAGATAGCCGGCGAGATCGGCCAGGGCGCGGTCGATCTCGGCATCACCGGCGAGGACTTGGTGCGGGAAAATCTCGGCGATTGGGAGGTCCGCGCCGAGATCGTGGCCCGCCTCGGCTTCGGCCATGCCGATGTCGTGGTGGCGGTGCCCGAAATCTGGCTCGATGTCGACACCATGGCCGATCTCGACGACGTCGCCGCCGATTTCCGCCAGCGCCACGGCCGGCGGCTGCGCATCGCCACCAAATACTGGCGGCTGACGCAGCAGTTCTTCTCGCAGAAACACGGGATCCAGGTCTATCGCATCGTCGAGAGCCTCGGCGCCACCGAAGGCGCGCCGGCCGCCGGGCTTGCCGATGTCATCGTCGACATCACCACCACAGGCTCGACGCTGCGTGCCAACCATCTCAAGGTGTTGAGCGACGGCGTCGTCCTCAAATCGCAGGCCTGTCTGGTGGCATCGAAGAAGGCCCGCGCCGCCAGCGATGAAGCCATCCTGCGCGACATCGTCACGAAAATGAGCGCTCTCCCTCCCCCTTGAGGCTAGCGTGCGCACACATCTGCTTCGGAGGGGTGTCAAGGGACGTATTGGCCGGGCGGCAGATGGGGCTTGAAGGG